>NZ_JBMCZA010000068.1:22843-28614 GCF_048654705.1 Nocardioides sp. CPCC 206348 | reverse complement strand
GAGTGGAAGGTGATGTTGTCCTTGCCCATGAAGTAGTAGGCCAGGGACTCCTCGGCACCGTCGGCGGCCGGGTTCCACCAGTCGCGCCAGGCGTCCGGGTTGCCGGTGCGGCGGGCCCACTCGATCGAGGCCGACAGGTAGCCGACGACGGCGTCGAACCAGACGTACAGCTTCTTCGTCGGGTTCTCGCGCCAGCCGTCCAGCGGTACGGCGATGCCCCAGTCGATGTCGCGGGTCATCGCCCGCGGACGGATCTCCTTGAGGATGTTCTGGCTGAACCGGATCACGTTGGGCCGCCACAGGCCCGTCGCCTCACGGCCGTCGAGCCACTCGGTGAGCGCCTCGGCCAGTGCCGGGAGGTCGAGGAAGAAGTGCTGCGTCTCGATGAACTCCGGCGTCTCGCCGTTGATCTTGGAGCGCGGGTTGACCAGGTCGTGCGGGTCGAGCTGGTTGCCGCAGTTGTCGCACTGGTCGCCCCGGGCGCCGTCGTACCCGCAGATCGGGCAGGTGCCCTCGATGTAGCGGTCCGGCAGGGTGCGGCCGGTCGAGGGCGAGATGGCGCCGTACGTCGTCTGCTCGACGAAGTAGCCGTTCTCGTAGACCCCGAGGAAGAGCTCCTGGACCACGGCGTGGTGGTTGCCGGTCGTCGTACGGGTGTAGAGGTCGTAGCTGACCCCCAGTCCGACCAGGTCCTCGATGATCAGCCGGTGGTTCTTGTCGGCGAGCTCCTGCGGGGTCACCCCCGCCTCGTCGGCAGCGATCAGGATCGGCGTGCCGTGCTCGTCGGAGCCCGACACCATGAGCACCTCGTTGCCCGCCATCCGCTGGTACCGACTGAACACGTCGGAGGGAACACCGAAACCGGCCACGTGGCCGATGTGGCGTGGGCCGTTGGCGTACGGCCAGGCGACAGCGGAGAGGACATGCGTCATGGGGTCAACCTTAGGGACTCCGGCGCCCGGCCCGCGCCACGCCCTCAGGAGAAGTCGAGGTCACCCGTCCGCGAGCGCTTGAGCTCGTAGAAGTACGGGAACGACGCGACCGCGACGGTGCCGTCCCAGAGCCGGCCGGCGTCCTCGCCGCGCGGGATCTTCGACAGGACGGGACCGAAGAAGGCGGTGCCGTTGACGTGGATCGTGGGCGTGCCGACCTCGTTGCCGACCGCGTCCATGCCCTCGTGGTGCGACTTCGCGACCGCGGCGTCGTACGACGGGTCGGTGGCCGCATCGATCAGGTCGGGGTCGAGTCCGACTTCGTCGAGCACCTCGGCGATGAGGCCGAGACCGCCGTCGGGCTCCTCGTGCAACGGACGACCGCCGACGTGGATGCGCGCACCGAAGGCGTCGTACATCGGGAGCAGGACCTTGTCGCCGTGGCGCTCCTGCGCGGCGATCAGCACCCGGACGGGGCCCCAGGCAGGGGCGAGCCGGGCGCGGTACTCCTCGGGCAGGTCCCGGTCCTTGTTCAGGTAACCCAGGCTCATCACGTGCCAGACGACCTCGACGTCACGGACCTTCTCGACCTCGAGGATCCAGCGCGACGTGATCCAGGCGAAGGGACAGAGCGGGTCGAACCAGAGGTCGGCGCGGTTGCGCTCGGAGACGGAGGACATGGTGGCCGAACCACGGCACCCGCCGCAGCATTCCCCGACCGCTCAGCGGACGACGACCGAGGACTCCCGACGAACCCGCGGAACAGCCGCCGAGCCGAGGTAGGTCACGATGACGTCCTTGCGTCCCGCCGAGGCGACCTTCGCGGAGAACCGTGCCCGACCGTCGACCAGGCGCAGCTCCTTGACCGACCCGCCGATCCGGACCCGGACGCTGCCGGTGACCGGGGCGACACCGGGAGCGGTGATCTGGATCGCCGCCGTCACCGTGCGGCCGCGCGTGGTGGTCGTGAGCCTGACCGTCCCCGGGCTGATGACCACACCGGGCCTGACGAGCGTCTCCGGGAGCGGTGCGTAGTTCTTGCGGGTGCGGTTGATCTTGAGCGAGATCGTCTTCCCGGCGTCCGGTGCCGTCAGGCGGTACGACGCCGTGGTCGCGCCGGGCACCGGCACCCCGTTGCGCAGCCACTGGAGCGTCACCGTCGCGTCGGCCGGGGTGACGGCGCCGGTGACGGCCCGCAACGTGTTGCCCAGGCTCGCCTTCCCGGTGATCGCCGACGGGCTCGCCACCTCGATGTTGCCGCTCAGGACGGCGCCCACCCTGATCGTCGGTGCCGCCGTGTCGACGTAGCCGTCCTGGCGGGCCACTGCGCGCACGCTGATCACCTTGCCGACCAGTTCCGGCACGAGGGGCAGCTGGGCGGTGTCGTTGCCCTTGAGCAGGACGCCGTCGGCGTACCAGCGCCACCACGTGCGGCTGGGTGCCGGAAGCCAGGTGCCGGTCGTGGCGGTGAGCACCTCGTCGACGTACGGACTCCCCTGGACGACGGGCTGCTCGTCGAGGACGAACTTGCCGGGCACGACGGCGGGTGTGGCGACCGAGGTCTGGACCCCGTCGGTGTAGCCGGACCGCTTGGTGCGCACGGTGACCGTGATCGGCTTGCCCACGTCGGCCGGACGCGGCGTGAAGGTGCGCGTGACGACGCCGGTGCTGACGCCCCCGACCAGCCAGTTGTACGTGACGCTGCTCGGGCTGACCGACCAGAGGCCGGTCGTGGTGCTGAGGGTGGAGCCGACGGCGCTGGTGCCGCTGATGACCGGAGGGGTCTTGCCGACGATGCGCTTGTCGGTGAAGTGGATGAATCCGGTCGGCCAGCGCCCGCTCGACTTCAGGATCCTGCGCCAGTGGAACGTGCCACCCCAGCTGTCCTCGGAGATCACGATCTCGGTCGGCGACACCACGCGCTCGACGTACGCGACGTGTCCGGCCGAGCCGCTGCCGTTGGAGTAGCGGCCCCACCAGGCGATGGCGCCGACGTTCGGGACGTCGTCGGTGATGCTGGCCATCCGCAAGCCCCACTCGCTCGCGTTGCCTCCGCCGGTCCACGGACGCGTGGCGGGTCCGCCGGACTTGATCACCCGGTACGCGGCGTAGTTGGTGCAGTTGTGACCGGAGTACATCCGCCAGTACATCGTGCTGCTCACGGCGCCGTACCCGGCGTCGGAGTAGCCGGCGCTGCGGCAGCTGGAGTAACCACTGCAGAGATACGTGGTTGCTGCCGATGGGGAGATGGGCGCACCGACCCGCACTGGTGATCCCACCAGCAGCAAGGTCGCGATGAGCGCACTGGTGACGACGGAGGTCCCCCAGCGCGCAGCCAGTCCCCGGTTGCGCATGTCGAACACCATCGGACACATGTGCCCCAAAACGCAACAAAATCCCCAGAAATCTCGTGCTTCACTGGCGTGTCGCGTTGACTTTTCATAGTTACACGGTTGTAGTTCCGCGCTTTCGGGTTTCCGGCCCTCCCGCCGGGCCCACCCGATTGTCTGACAATGTGGGGTGGATGTAAGGATGACGGCATGCCCGGCACCAACCTCACCCGCGACGAAGCGGCCACCCGCGCGGCCCTCGTCAGCGTGACGTCCTACGTCATCGACCTCGACCTCACGAACGCCACCGCGGAGGGCGTCGAGACCTTCGGGTCGACGACCACGCTGAGCTTCACGTGCCGCGCCCCGGGCGGCAGCACGTTCGCCGACCTGGTCGACGCGACGATCCACGAGATCACGCTCAACGGCACTCCCCTGGACCCGGCGACGGCGTACGCCGACAGCCGGATCACGCTCACCGACCTGCAGGCCGAGAACGTCCTGGTCGTGCGGGCCGACTGCACCTACTCCCACACCGGCGAGGGCCTGCACCACTTCGTCGACCCGGCCGACGGCAACATCTACCTCTACTCACAGTTCGAGGTGCCGGACGCCCGCCGCGTCTACACCACCTTCGAGCAGCCCGACCTCAAGGCGCCGTTCACGTTCAACGTCACCGCGCCGGCGCACTGGAAGGTCGTCTCGAACGCGGCCACGCCGGCGCCGGTCCCGGCCGGTTCGATCAACGGGGTCGAGGCCGCGGTCTGGAACTTCCCGCCGACCAAGCCGATGTCGACGTACATCACGGCCGTCGTCGCCGGTGACTACTACGAGGTCCAGGACGTCTACGAGGGCAAGCACGGCACCATCCCGCTCGGCCACTACAGCCGGCAGTCGCTCAAGGAGTTCCTCGAGCGCGACCGCGAGGAGATCGTCACCCTCACCAAGCAGGGCTTCGAGTTCTTCGAGGACGCCTTCGGCTACCCGTACCCGTTCGGCAAGTACGACCAACTCTACGTTCCCGAGTACAACATGGGCGCGATGGAGAACGCCGGCTGCGTGACGCTGCGCGACGAGTACCTCCCCCGCTCGCGCCAGCCGCGCTCGTTCTACGAGTTCCGCGCGTCGGTGATCCTGCACGAGATGGCCCACATGTGGTTCGGCGACCTGGTGACCATGAAGTGGTGGGACGACCT
Organism: Nocardioides sp. CPCC 206348; assembly: GCF_048654705.1. Classification (NCBI taxonomy): domain Bacteria; kingdom Bacillati; phylum Actinomycetota; class Actinomycetes; order Propionibacteriales; family Nocardioidaceae; genus Nocardioides; species Nocardioides sp. CPCC 206348. The sequence goes on along the minus strand of NZ_JBMCZA010000068.1, from coordinate 24,156 downwards.
CTGGCTCAACGAGTCGTTCGCCGAGTGGGCCTGCTACCACGCCGAGGCCCTCGCGACGTCGTACGACGACGCCTGGACCGGGTTCACGAACGCCCGCAAGCAGACCGGCTACCGCGCGGACTCGTTGCCCTCGACGCACCCGATCGCGGCCGACAACGTCGACCTGCACGCGGTCGAGGTGAACTTCGACATGATCACCTACGCCAAGGGCGCGGCGGTGCTCAAGCAGCTCGTCGCGTGGGTCGGCCTCGACCCGTTCCTCGCCGGCCTGCGCCAGTACTTCCAGGACCACGAGTACGGCAACACCGAGTTCTCCGACCTGCTCACGGCACTCGAGAAGGCGTCGGGCCGCGAGCTGTCGAGCTGGGCGCAGGAGTGGCTCCAGACTGCCGGAACCAACACCTTCACGCCCGAGCTCGAGGTGGCGGCCGACGGCACCTACGCGGCCTTCTCCGTGCGCCAGACCGCGCCCGTCGACCACCCGACGCTGCGGCGACACCGGGTCGGCGTCGGCTTCTACAACAGCAACGAAGAGGGCCGCCTGGTCCGAACCGACTACGTCGAGGTCGACGTCGAGGGCGAGCGCACCGAGCTCGCCGAACTGGTCGGCAAGACCCAGCCCGAGCTGCTGCTGCTCAATGACGAGGACCTGGCGTTCGCCAAGATCCGCCTCGACGAGCGATCCCTTGCCACGGCCATCGCGCGCCTCTCCGACATCGACGACTCGCTGACCCGGGCGCTGATCTGGAGCGCTGCGTGGGACATGACCCGCGACGCCGAGCTCTCCGCGAGCGACTTCGTGACGCTCGTCCTGGGCAACATCGGCAGCGAGACCGACGCCTGGGGCCTCAGCCGGATCCCGGTGTACGCCGCACAGGCGGTCAACCTCTACAGCGACCCGGCCGGCCGGGCAGCCCTGTCGGCCCGCTGGCAGGAGGGCCTTCGTGCCCTGCTCGAGCAGGCCGAGTCCGGCACGGACCACCAGCTGACGTTCGCGCGCACCTACGCCAGCGCTGCGACCAGCGACGCCGCGATCGCCGACCTGGAGGCCATCCTCGACGGGTCCCTCGTCCTTGAGGGCCTGGCCGTCGACCAGGACCTTCGCTGGTCGCTGCTCACGGCCCTGGCTCGGGTCGGGCGCGCCGACGATGCCCGCATCGACGGCGAGCTGGCCAACGACAACACCATCTCCGGCCAGGAGAAGTCGGCCGCGGCCCGCGCCGCGATGCCGACCGCTGCGGCGAAGGAGCGGGCCTGGACCCAGGCACTGCTCGACCCGTCGGTCCCGAACGAGACCCAGCGCAGCGTCGTCC
>NZ_JBMCZA010000068.1:0-22794 GCF_048654705.1 Nocardioides sp. CPCC 206348 | reverse complement strand
TACCTCGCCGAGGTCGCCGGCACGTGGGAGCGGCTCGGTGCGCACAAGGCGTCGGTCGCGCTGGAGTTCATCTTCCCGCGCATCCTGGCCACGCAGGCCACCCTGGATGCGGTCGACGCATGGCTCGCCGACAACGCTGACACCGTCAACGCCGGTGCGGTGCGCTACGTCCGCGAAGGACGCGCCGACGTGGCCCGGGCCCTCGCGGCGCAGGCGTTCGACGCGTAGGCCGCGAAGCTGGCCGCGGTGGTCGAGGAGGTTGCCCAGCAACCGTCTCGAGACCCGGCGAGGTGGTGCCGGAACTAGTCGCGGGCGAACTCGCCGAGCAACTCGATCCCCCGGTTGAGACCACCGGCGAGGTCGCCCGCGGCGAAGAGCTCCGTCATCGCGGCGACCGCCTGCGACGACTCGTCGTCGGTGAGCCGCTCGCGGACGTGACCGCCGGTCACGATCTCGACGGCCTTGCGGGCGGTGTCGACCATGATCAGGACGCTGCGGGCGGGCAGCACGAGCGTGTTGTGCAGGCTCGTGGCGAAGTCGCGCGGGTCACCGGTGGCGGATCCGACGAACACCGAGATCTCGGCACGGCACGCCTGCTCGGCGTGCCGGATGGTGACGTCGAGCTTGGCGCGCTCTGCCTCGCTCAGGGATCCGTTGCTGTTCATGTCGGGCTACCAGGTCCCGCCGGCGCCGCCGGCCTTCGAGTTGTCGGAGTCCGGCGCTGCCAGCTCACCGGCCGCCTTGCGCGGGCCACCGAGCCACTGGTTCTCCGGCACGAGCGCGTCGATGCTCAGGTCCTCGCCACGGGCGAGGGCCGGGGCCACGAACAGCAGCGTGATGACCACGAAGGCCAGCAGCGGGATGCCGCCGAGGACGAGGAACGCGTGCAGCACGTCGATGTCGGGCTTCGGCTCCCAGCTGCCGGGGCGAGGCTCCGGGGTGTCGGCGGAGGCGGTGCCTGCCGACACGACAACGAGGAGCGCGCTCGCGCCGACGAGGGCGCACACAGCGAGGAGACGTCGAAGAACAGTGCTGGTCACGGGAGGAGGATATCGGGAGAACGACCTCGGTGGCGGGGGTGGTGTCGACAAGTGCCTCAGGAGGCTTTGGGAGACTGGCTCCATGTCGGCGTCCACGCTGTCCGTTCTGTCCCTCCCCACCGCTCTCCCGCTGTCCCTGTCCGCTCCCCTTGCGGCCAGTCCCTGCGCCGACGGTGAACAGGTCTGCGACCTGGCCTACGACTGGACGGGGAACAGTCGGCTCGCCGACTGGTCCGACATCCTGATCGGCAAGCCGCTCGCCATCCTGGGCCTGATCGTGTTCGGCCTTGTCGTCCGGTGGCTGCTGCACCGGATGGTCGATCGTGTGGCCCGCCGCGCCGAACGCGGTGTCCTGACCGAGCGGGTCGAGGGCGCCGTCCACGCGCGGCGCAAGCAGCGCGCAGCCACGATGTCCGGCGTCCTGAAGAGCATCGTCACGTTCGTCGTGGTCGCCATCGTGGGGACGATGGTGCTGAGCGAGCTCGGTGTCGCCATCGCGCCGATCATCGCCAGCGCAGGCATCCTCGGGATCGCGCTGGGCTTCGGCGCCCAGTCCCTGGTGCGCGACTTCCTGGCCGGCATCTTCATCTTCATCGAAGACCAGTACGGCGTCGGCGACGTGGTGGACGTCGGCGAGGCCAACGGGACCGTCGAGGCCGTCACCCTGCGGATGACCCGGCTCCGCGACATCAACGGAACCGTCTGGTACGTCCCGAACGGCGCGATCCAGCGTGTCGGCAACAAGAGCCAGAACTGGTCGCGCGCCGTCGTCGACGTGTCCGTCGGGTACGGCGAGGACCTGGCCAGCGTGCAGCGGGTGCTGCGCGACGTGGCCCACGACCTCTGGCAGGACGACGAGTTCAACCACGTCATCATCGAGGAGCCCGAGGTGACCGGGGTCGAGATGCTCGCCGCCGACTCGGTGACGATCCGGGTGATGGTGAAGACGGCGCCGCTGGAGCAGTGGGCCGTGGCGCGGGAGCTGCGCCAGCGGATCAAGGCCCGGTTCGACCACGAGGGCATCGAGATCCCGTTCGCCCAGCGCGTGGTCTGGCACCGGCAGGACCGGCGTGAGGCCGATGCAGCGCACACCGGCCCGGCAGCCGTGGGCGACGAGGGATGATGAACAGCGTGATCGACGATGAGTGACGCCCCGAGCTTCTACGACGAGATCGGTGGCTTCGAGACGATCCGCGGGATCGTGGCGAAGTTCTACGAAGGTGTCGCCCAGGACGTCGTACTCCGGCCGATGTATCCGGAGGCCGACCTCGCCCCGGCCGAGGAGCGCTTCCTGTACTTCCTGGTGCAGTACTGGGGCGGTCCCACGACGTACTCCGAACAGCGTGGCCACCCGCGGCTGCGGATGCGGCACGCGCCCTTTGCCGTGGACCTCGACGCGCGCGACCGTTGGCTCGGCCACTTCCGGGCCGCGCTCGACAGCGCCGCGCTCACGCCCGAGCAGGACGCTCGGTTCTGGGCCTACGTCACCCACGCCGCGAACTTCATGGTCAACACGACCGGCTGAAAGAAATTCCTGCCACCATGTAACGGCGGCTCTGCTCCGCGACAGGTACAGCACGAGGGACTCCCCGGTTCCTCGTCCGTGACCGCATCTGCGGCCACGGCGACGACACTCGAAAGAGAACCATGACCCGGCCGGACTGGATCGACACCCTGGGCGCAGAGCTGCGCCCCGTCGACCCTGATCCGGTACTGCTCGCGCAATTGGCGCAGTTGAGCGCAAGCTCGACGGCTCCTGCTGTGCGACCGGGTCGGTCGGCTGGCGCCCGATTCGCGATTGTGCTGGGGGGTGCGATCGCGGTTGGTGCAACCTCGTGGGCAGCGGGTGCCCTGCCCGGAACGGAATCTCCGTTTCGCCCTGAGGAGCAGGTGACGCAACAGCCGACCGACCCAACACCTGGAGGCGTCCGAACCCCACTTTCGGACACCCCGACGTCACCTGCTGGCGGGCAGTCCTCGCCAGCAGGTGGCGCCCAGGTCGGGAGCCCGCCGTCCGGGCGTCCCCCCGTGAGCGTGCCAGCCGGCTCCGGTGCACCCGGCGTCCCCGAGGGGGTCCCACCGGGTCGGCGCCCGGACCTGCCGACGCAGGTACCCGATCTGCCCACGGTGCCCAGCCTCCCGAAACTCCCTGACGTCCCGGCGACATCCCTTCCGCCGGGACTCAGTCGTGTTCCGACCCCGCCCGTTCCCCGCGGTTCCGCCCCCACCCCCCGGCCGCAGGAAGTTCTGGTGGACCGGGGGCGGTGACGACAGACGACGAGGTCGTCGCCGCAGCCAAGAAGGGCGACTCTGATGCGTGGCGTGAGCTCTATCGAGCCCACGCCTCTCGCCTGTTGCTGTGGCTCCGGACCCGCCAGTCCGGGGAGGAGAGTCCCGAGGACATCGCCTCGAGCGCCTGGCTGGTCGCCGCCGAGAAGATCGCCGGTTTCCACGGCACCAGCGACGACTTCGCAGGGTGGCTGTTCGGCATCGCTCGCAACCTGGCGGCCAACGCGCGGCGCCGCGCCGCACGGCGCGACCACATCGCCCTCACCGACGGCCCCTCCGCCAGCGATCCGGGGCCCGAGGCCACCTCGAGCGACGCCGACTGGGCGCGTCGGCTCCTGTCCACCCTCCCCGAACGGGAGCGCGACGTCGTGACCTGTCGCGAGGTGCTCGACATGGACGTCGCGACGACCGCGACAGCGCTCGACATCAGCGCCGTCGCCGTACGGGTGGCCCACCATCGCGGGCTCCGGCGGCTCCGCAACCGGGCGGTCGACGAAGAAACTGCTGAACCGGCGTAACACTTCGCCGACCTGCCTACATGTTCAGTGTGAAGGCAGCCCTCTTCCCGGGCGGGGGTTGACGGAGCAGCAACCCGGCAACACCCCCGCAAACCAGAAACAGGACATGACGAGTCAGCACCGCACACACCAGCTCCGCGTCGACGCACCGACGCTGGAGCCGGACGTGGTGTTCCTCGGAATGCTGGCCGACCTGAGCGCGAGCTCACGGGCGGCCGGCCCCCGAACGGCTCGGTCGGCTGGACTCCGGATGATCGTCGCGACAGCCTCGGTGGCTGTCGTCGCGGCAGCAACCTGGGCGGGCGGCAACGGCATGGAGACCCCACTCTCCCCCGCCGACGCCCCGTCCCAGCAGGAGCCCTCCGGCCCGCCGAGTCACGGAGACGTCGCCACCCCACAACGCGACGTATCCATCTCGCCCGGAAGCCCCGTGTCCCCGGGGCTTCCGGGCACACCCTCTTCCGTGGCCGACCAGGCGCACGGCGACGACCCGGCCCCGAACACTGCCCGGCGCAACGCGTCGAACAGCAAGGCGCTCGGCAAGGCCGACGCCAAGGCTGCCAAGGCCAAGGGCAAGGCGAAGCACAAGTCCAGCCGGACCAAGCAGTCCGCGTCGACCCGCTCGTCACGAAAGTAAAACTGACGGGCCGATTCCCCTCCGCTGCGGTGCGGAAGACGCGACAATGTGAAGTAGGTTCGGGAGATTCCCTCGGGCTGAAGAGCTGGCCGACAGGGGTGGGACACGTCCGTGCGCGCCGACGACGAACTCGTCGCCGCTGCCAAGAGCGGTGACTCGGCAGCGTGGCGCGATCTCTACCGTGCCCACGCCGGTCGACTGCTGCTCTGGCTCGAGGCGCGCACCTCCCCCGGTGGCGAGGCACCCGAGGACCTCGCGGCCGCCACCTGGCTCGTTGCAGCCGAACGGATCGCCGACTTCAACGGGTCCACGTCCGACTTCGGTGGCTGGCTGTTCGGGATCGCCCGCAACCACGCCGCCAACGCGTGGCGCCGGACCGGCACCCGCAGCCGTGGTCTCGGGGCGCTGGCCGTGTCCGCCGACCAGGAATCCCCAGGTCCCGAGAAGTCCCTGATCGGCGACGAGTGGGTGCGCCAGGCGCTGGCCGGGCTCCCGCCGCGCGAGCGCGACGTCGTCGCTTGTCTCGAAGTCCTCGACATGGACGTCGCGGCCACCGCGACCGCCCTCGGGATGACGGCCGTCGCCGTGCGCGTCGCACGGCACCGCGGACTCAAACGCCTGCGATCGGCCGTCGCCGAGTAGAACGCGTTCTATTCTTGGCCCATGACGCTCCTCGTCTCCGACACGAACCGGGTCCGCACCCTTCTCCTCAACCGTCCCGAGGCCCTCAACGCCTTCAATGAGGAGCTGTACGACGCCACGGCCGACGCGCTGCTCGACGCGGCCCGGGATCCGTCGGTCGCGGTGGTGCTCATCTCCGGCAGCGGCCGGGCCTTCAGCGCGGGCACCGACCTGCTCGAGATGCACCGGATCGCGACCGACCCGGACTTCCCGCGCGGCAAGCACGGCTTCGTCGGACTGCTCGACGCACTCGTCGACTTCCCCAAGCCGCTCGTCGTGGCCGTCAACGGACTGGGCCTCGGTATCGGCGCCACGATCCTCGGCTTCGCCGACCTGGCGTTCATGTCGACCCAGGCACGCCTGAAGTGCCCCTTCACCTCACTCGGGGTCGCACCCGAAGCCGCGTCGTCGTACCTCTTCCCGGCACTGGTGGGTCGGCAGAACGCCGCCTGGACCCTGCTCTCGGCGGAATGGATCAGTGCCGAGGAGGCACAGGCGATGGGCCTGGTCCTGCGGGTGTGCGAACCCGACGACCTGCTGCCCGTCACGCGTCAGCACGCCGAGGTGCTCGCAGCCCGGCCGATCTCCTCACTCATCGCCGTCAAGCGCACGATGACCGAACCGCATCGCGAAGCGATCCGCGCGGCGCGCGACCGCGAGAACGCGGCGTTCGCTGAACTGATGGGCGGACCCGCCAACCTGGAAGCGTTGGCGGCCTTCGCCGAGGGACGTCAGCCCGACTTCACCCAGCTGCCGGCCGGCTGGTGAAGCTGTCCTTCAGCGGACCACCCAGGGCCTCGACGATCGCCTCGCGGTAGCCCGGAGGCGGCACGACGGAGCGCTGCGTCATCGCGTCGAAGAACACCAGGACGCACCGGGAACGGGCCAGCACACCGCCACGGGCGCCGGCGCCGGACCCATCGACGATCTCGGCCTCGATGGTCATGGACTTGCCGCCCATCGCGGTCACGATGGACCAGCAGTCGTACGGCTCGGCCCGCAGCGTGATCGGGGCGACGTACTCCAGGTTGGTCTGCGCGACGACCACATTGATCCGCGGGAAGTCGGCGAGGGTCTCCTTGAGCTTCCGGAACAGCGCGATCCGCGCCTCCTGGAAGTACTCGAAGTAGACGACGTTGTTGACGTGGCGATAGATGTCGAGGTCCGAGAAGCGAACCTGGACGGGATAGTGCACGGCGTGCTCGCGCGGCACCGCCACCTGGACAGGACGGGAGCGCTCACCGCTCTCGGCGTACGGCGCCAGTGCGGCCCGCTCCTGTGCCGTCATCCGGCGCGGCGCACCGGTCGCCAGCACGAAGGGCGCCACCACCGTCCGGGCGCGGAGGAAGACGACCCGCTCGCCCTCGGCGGTGTCCCGGAAGATCTCGTGGTCGAGGGTGAAGCTGCCGCCGTGGATGCCGGTCACCCAGGACTCGATGGAGACCGACGAGTTGCCGAGCTTCAGCGGAGCCTGGAACGACACCTCGTGGCGGACCACGATGAAGCCGTCGCCCTCATGGCGTTCGACGCCCGCCGCGTGCAGGCACGCGCGGAGCAGCGCACCCCGGGCCTCCTGGAGGTAGTCGACGTAGCGCACGTTGTTGATGTGCCCGAGGAGGTCGAGGTCGGCCCAGCGCAGGGGGCACTCATAGCGATGGCGCACCCGAGCATGGTTCCACGACGACCGTCGACCCGGGGCAGGGTCCCCATCGCACGGGACCGGGACGTGGCATTCACCACTAGTAGAACGAGTTCCATTCTGGGCGCACTACGCTGTGCTCGATCCGTCTTCACCGTACCCAGGAGTGTTCATGCCCGAGGCCGTCATTGTTTCTGCTGCTCGTACCCCGATCGGACGGGCCAACAAGGGCTCCCTCAAGGACTTCCGTCCCGACGACCTGACCGCGCTGATCGCCCAGGCCGCGCTCGACAAGATCCCCGCGCTCAACCCGAACGACGTCGACGACTTCTACCTCGGGTGCGGCCTGCCCGGCGGCGAGGCCGGCAACAACATGGCCCGCATCGTCACCTCGCTGATGGGCTACGAGATCCCCGGCGCGACGATCACCCGCTACTGCTCGTCCTCGGTGCAGACCTCGCGGATGGCCTTCCACGCGATCAAGGCCGGCGAGGGCGACGTGTTCATCTCCGCCGGTGTCGAGACCGTGTCGCGCTTCCAGTTCGGCACGTCGGACCACATCCCGAACACGAAGAACCCGATCTTCGCGGACGCGCAGGTGCGCACCGAGGAGTACGCCCAGGGCGGCAAGGACTGGCACGACCCGCGCGAGGACGGCCTCGTCCCCGACGTGTACATCGCCATGGGCCAGACCGCCGAGAACGTCGCGCGCCTGCGCGGCCTCAAGCGGGAAGACCTCGACGCCTTCGGTGTGCGCTCGCAGAACCTCGCCGAGAAGGCGATCGCGGACGGCTTCTGGGCCCGCGAGATCACCCCGGTCACCCTCGCTGACGGCACCGTCGTCTCGGCGGACGACGGCCCTCGCGCCGGTGTCACCTACGAAGCACTGTCCGGCCTGCAGCCGGTGTTCCGCCCCGACGGCGTGGTCACCGCCGGCAACTGCTGCGCGCTCAACGACGGCGCGGCAGCGGTCGTCATCATGTCCGACACCAAGGCGGCCGAGCTCGGCCTCACGCCGCTCGCCCGCATCGTGTCGACCGGCGTCTCCGGCCTGTCCCCCGAGATCATGGGCCTCGGCCCGGTCGAGGCGACCCGCAACGCCCTCAAGCACGCCGGCATGACGATCGACGACATCGACCTCGCCGAGATCAACGAGGCCTTCGCCGCGCAGGTGCTGCCGTCCGCCGAGGACCTCGGCATCCCGATGGAGAAGCTGAACATCAACGGCGGCGCCATCGCCGTCGGCCACCCCTTCGGCATGACCGGCGCCCGCCTCCAGAACACGATGCTGAACTCCCTGGAGTGGCACGACAAGACCACCGGCCTGATCACCATGTGCGTCGGCGGCGGCCAGGGCATGGCCATGATCCTGGAACGCATCTGACTGATGGCGCGAGCGCGTCTTCGGCGTTGATCCGGTGCAGCAAGCTGCCCGTCGACGCCTCCCGCCGCGCTGCCGCGCGCGCAGTTGGCTTGAGCAGAGGTCGAGTTCGCTCGGCGGCAAGACCTGGTGGGCCGTAGCCTCGACGTCATGGACGTCGAGGTGCGGCCCGCCACCGTTTTCGAGGACGTACGCACGCTGGTGGGGCCGAAGCGGCCCGACGCCAACGTCTGCTGGTGCCTGAGCTACCGCATCCCCTCGAAGGTCAACAACGAGCTGAAGGGGCCCGAGCGCGGTGAGTTCGTCGCCGGGCTGCTGGCCGACGGCCCCCTCGGAGTCATGGCGTACGACGGCGACGAGCCGGTCGGCTGGGCCGCCGTCGCGCCACGCGCTGACACGACCTTCGCCACCAACCGGCGGATTCCCCACGTCGACGACCTGCCGGTGTGGTCTCTGTGGTGCATCCGCGTCCGACCCGGCCACCGCGGCCGCGGCATCTCCCACGCCCTGATCGCCGGCGCCATCGACTACGCCCGTGACGGCGGCGCCCCGGCCCTCGAGGCCTATCCGCTCGACAACGGCCAGGCGAAGGTCGACCAGACGATGGCGTACGCCGGACTCCGCGCGAACTTCGAAGCAGCTGGCTTCCGCGAGGTCGCCACCACCTCGTCCGTACTCAACGGACATCCCCGGGTACTGATGCGCCACGACCTACACTGACGCGCGTGACAGCGGACGACGACAGCACCGCGGGCTCTCCTGCCGAGCCGCGCTGGCTCGATGACGAGCAGCAGCAGGCCTGGCGTTCGTTCCTGCTCGGCACCACCCTGTTGCTCGACCGGCTCGACGAGGACCTGCGCCGTGACCACGGCCTGGCGGCCGTCGAGTACGAGATCCTCGTCCGCCTCTCCGAAGCGGGCGGCCAGCTGCGGATGGCGAAGCTGGCCGCGGCGCTGGCGCACAGCCGCAGCCGGGTCACCCACACGGTGAAGCGGATGGAGGGCGCCGGGCTGGTCGCCCGATGCGACTCCACCGAGGACGGCCGCGGCGTGGTCTGCCAGTTGACGCCCACGGGCGCGAAGATGCTGGAGACCGCGGCACCGAGCCACGTCGAGACCGTGCGCCAGTCACTCGTCGACCTCGTGCCGGCAGCCGACCTGGCCGCGCTCGGCCGCGTCATGGACGCCGTCTGTGACCAGTTGATCGCCGGGCACCCGGAGCGCGAGTTCCGCCACTGAGTCGGAGCCAGATTGTCCGGTGGCGCCTTCGGCGCCGGACGAGGTACCCCTGCGGGCCCATCGGGGTGCCGCCGGCGTCCAGCAACATGTCCATGTGCGCACCACAGTTGCGCCGGCGGCGGGGTCCCCGCTTTAGGCCCGCAGGGGTGGCCTCGGGAGGCGCCGAAGGCGCCACCGGACCCCCACCTGCCGGGTCAGTCGCGGGTCAGGCGACGGTGCGTGACGCGGTGCGGACGGGCCGCCTCCACGCCGAGGCGCTCGATCTTGTTGTCCTCGTAGGACTGGAAGTTGCCCTCGAACCAGAACCACTCGCCCTCGCTGTCCTCGGTGCCTTCCCAGGCGAGGATGTGCGTGGCGACGCGGTCGAGGAACCACCGGTCGTGGGAGGTGACGACCGCGCAGCCCGGGAAGTCGAGCAGGGCGTCCTCGAGGGCCGACAGGGTCTCGACGTCCAGGTCGTTGGTGGGCTCGTCGAGGAGCAGCATGTTGCCGCCCTGCTTGAGGGTCAGCGCGAGGTTGAGGCGGTTGCGCTCACCACCGGAGAGCACCCCGGCCTTCTTCTGCTGGTCCGGGCCCTTGAAGCCGAACGACGCGACGTACGCGCGGCTGTTCATCTCGAAGTTGGCGACCTTGATGAAGTCCAGGCCGTCGGACACGACCTCCCAGACGTTCTTCTTCGGGTCGATGCCGCCACGGCTCTGGTCGACGTAGGAGATCTTCACGGTCTGGCCGACGGTGAGGACACCGGAGTCGGGCTGCTCGCCGCCGGTGATCATCCGGAACAACGTGGTCTTGCCGACGCCGTTGGGACCGACGACGCCGACGATGCCGGCGCGCGGGAGGGTGAAGGAGATGTTGTCCCACAGGACGCGGTCCTCGAAGCCCTTGGTGAGGTTCTTGGCCTCCAGGACGACGTCGCCGAGGCGCGGGCCGGGCGGGATGTTGATGTCGGCCGCGTCGATCTTGCGGGCCTTGTCAGCCTCGTTGGCGAGCTCTTCGTAGCGCGCGAGACGCGACTTCGACTTCGTCTGGCGGGCCTTGGCGTTGGAGCGAACCCACTCCAGCTCCTTCTCCAGCATCTTGGCGCGCTTCGCGTCCTTGGCGCCCTCGACCTTGAGTCGCTCCTTCTTGGTCTCGAGGTACGTCGAGTAGTTGCCCTCGTAGCCGTGGATCTGGCCGCGGTCGACCTCGGCGATCCACTGGGCGACGTTGTCGAGGAAGTACCGGTCGTGGGTGACCGCGAGGACGGCGCCCGGGTAGGCCTTCAGGTGGCCCTCGAGCCACTGCACCGACTCGGCGTCGAGGTGGTTGGTGGGCTCGTCGAGGAGCAGCAGGTCGGGCTGCTGCAGGAGCAGCTTGCACAACGCGACGCGGCGGCGCTCACCACCGGAGAGCGTGTCTACGAGGCTGTCGGAGGGCGGGCAGCGCAGCGCGTCCATGGCCTGCTCGAGGCGGCTGTCGAGGTCCCAGGCGTTGGCGTTGTCGAGCTCGGTCTGCAGGTCCCCGGTCTCGGCCATCAGGGCGTCCTGGTCGGCGTCGGGGTCGCCCATCTCCATGTAGGCGTCCTCGAGGCGCTTCATCTTCGCCTTGATGTCGGCGACCGCCTCCTCGACGTTCTCCAGCACCGTCTTGCCCTCGGTCAGCGGCGGCTCCTGCTGGAGCATGCCGACCGTGGCGTCGGGGTCGCGCACGATGTCGCCGTTGTTGGGGACATCGAGCCCCGCCATCAGCTTGAGCAGGGACGACTTGCCCATGCCGTTGGGTCCGACGACACCGATCTTCGCGCCGTGCAGGAAGGACAACGTCACGTTGTCGAGGACGACCTTGTCGCCGTGGGCCTTGCGCACATTGCGCAGTGCGAGCACATATTCCGCCATGCCTCAAGGCTACGCAGCGCCCGACCGCCGGCCGAGGCCGGGGTCGGGGCCCGTCAGGCCGCGGCGTGGGGTGCCACCGGCGCCACCCACGGCTCCGCCGCTGCCTGGCCCGGTGACTGTGCAGGAGCCTGGGCCGGCGCCTGGGCCGGCGCCTGGGCTGGTGCCTTAACGAACGACGCGATCCCGCGGGTCAGGTCGTGGCCGATGGTGAATGCCTCGATCTCCACGGCCACGGCTTCGAGGCCGTTCTTGTTCACGTAGGTCCGGTGGTTGAGGCGACCCTGGATGATGACCGGGTCACCGTGGCCCAGCGACTTCGCGCCGTTCGCGGCAAGACGTCGCCACGCACTCACGCCGTACCACTGGGTCTCGCTGTCGACCCACGTGCCGGTGGCCTTGTTGAAGTGGCGCGGGGTGCAGCCCACACGGAAGTTCAGCACCGGAACCCCGCCGACATCGCGCACCACCGGGGTGTTCCCGATCCAGCCCTGGATCGTGACCATCGTTTCGTTCGCCATCTGCCTGCCCTCTCAGTCGATGCCGGGCACCTGCGTGACCGGTCGAGGGAGAGTTCACTGCGAATCGCCGACGCATGGCCGCGTCAGCGGTCGACCCTGTGCACAACCAGCCACACCGGCCGGGGCTGGGGACGACAAACGGCACGAGACGGCACTCGTGAAACCGCTGCGGCGTCAGGCCTTGGCGGCGTCCACGCCCCGGCGGAAGGCTGCGTACGACGCCAGCTCGGCACTGACCGGCTGGACGACCTCGGTGTCGACCAGTCCGTGCACGACGGCACGCAGCCGGTCGTCGGCCGCCTCGGCGCGGGTCCGGGCCAGGCCCTTGACCAGGATGCGCCCGACGATGGCCAGCAGCAGCCCGAGCACCAGGGCTCCTCCACCGACCAGGGGCGGCAGCGGCAGCCCGGCGACCTCGGGCAGGTCCTCGACCTTGCCCTGCACGGCGCCAACGCCCCACCAGGCCAGGCCGGCAACCGCAGCGAGCAGCAACAACCAGTGCAGGAGACGGACGGCGCCGACCCAGAACGGAAGACGCCCCCCGAGGGGGACCCTGCCCAGTTCGTGGTTCAGGCGGTCACCGAGCTCGGCGAGCCGACTGGTGGCGGCGGTGCGCACCTGACGCGACCACGCGGGACCCACGCCGTCGCTGAGCTCGTCAGCCAGTCCGCGAACGCCGGTGTCGACGGTCGCGCGGTCCAGGGGCGCGATCCGCGGGGCGCCGTCGAGGGCCTCCACGTCGGGGTCGCGGCGGTTCAGGAGCGCCAGCGGCGGCCACATGACCGCGCGCTTCGCCGAGGAGCCCAGGGTGCGCTCGATGCTGTCGACCACGGAGGAGACACCGGCGGCGTCGGCCACGACCTCCTCGAGGTCGCGCACCCGCGCTACAGGCAGCGCGACCGCAGGCGTCCTACCGCCTGCGGACTCGAGCCGGCCAGCAGCGGCCACGACGTCGGCCTCGACGCGCGCGGTCGTGCTGCGCTTGTCGGCCACGCGACGCTGGATCTCGGCGCGCAACTCGTCCATGCCGATACCGGCCTTGGCCGAGATCGCGAGCACCTGGACGTTCGGCAGGCCGTCGGCGACCAGCAGCCGGCGGACGTCGTCGACCATCGCCTGACGACGGTCCTCGGGGACGGTGTCGATGTGGTTCAGGACCACCAGCATCACGCCCTGGTGCGTGGCCATCGGCTTGAAGTACCGGTCGTGCACCGCGGCGTCGGCGTACTTCTGGGGGTCGAGGATCCAGACCATCAGGTCGGCGACGGCGAGCAGCCGGTCGACCTCGAGGTGGTGGGAGACCTCGGTCGAGTCGTGGTCGGGCAGGTCGAGCAGGACGACGCCATCGAGGGCGTGGTCGTGCCGGCTGTCGAGCATCGAGTCGCGCATCGTCTGGTGACGCGGCGGGATGCCGAGGTACGCGAGCAGCTCCTCGGCGCCTTCGCTCCCCCACACCACGGCCGTGGCCCAGGAGGTCGTGGGACGACGGATGCCGACCGAGGACAGTTCCAGTCCCGTGAGCGCGTTGTAGGTCGAGGACTTGCCGGAGCCGGTGGCGCCCGCGATGGCGACCACCGTGTGGCGCGCGGACAGCTTCAGTCGTCCGGTCGCCTTGTCGGCAGCAGCAGCGACGTCATCGAGGATCCCGTCGGGGACGTGACCACGGGCAGCCACGACAGCGTCACCGAGTCCGGCGACCCGGGTGCCGATCGCGGTCCCGCGGGTGGCCAGGTCACCGAGCTGCGGCGTTGCCTCCTCGAGCGCATCCGTCACAGGTGTTCACCGGTTCCCTTCTTGGCCGCGGCGAACCGCAGGTCGTCCACGCGTCGCGCCGCCTGGCGCAGCTGGTGAGGTGCATCGGGCTTGAGCTCCCACTGCGCCGCGGGCGCAAGGTAGCGGGCACGCTCGGCGCTCATCAAGGTCGACAGCCGGCGGGCGAGGGTGCCGCGTGCCTGGTTGATGATCCGCTCGGTCGCGTCGCGACCGAGGACCGTCTCCAGCAGCGTCTGCCCGAGACGGACCGCTTCGGCCGACTGACCGCGCGGCGCCGGGCCGGCAAGGGCCACCACACCGAGGGTCACGGCCAGGCCGTGCACGCCCAGGGCCAGGAACCGGGCACTGTGCCGGGCGTCGCCGGCCTCGTGCCGCACGAACTCCTGGAGCTCCTCGTGCCAGCCACGGACCTCTTGCTCGGTGCGGGCGCGCAGCGCACGACCCGCACGAGTGAGATCGTCGGTCGTGGAGGCGAGCAGGCCTTCGCCGTACTCCTTCTCGCGCCAGCCGTCGGACGCGATGCCGGCGGCACGTTCGGCGTGATCGGCGACGGCTGCTTCCAGCGCCATCTCGATCGCGACGGCGACCCGCTCGGCCTGCTGCGGCTTGCCCTTGATCGCGTTCACGAGGCGCTCGCGGACGAAGCCGACCTTCGCCTCGAGACTGCGCACCAGCTCGCCGCTTCCTACGAACTCCTGCCAGCGCGCCAGCAGGTCACCCCGCAGGAGCGTGCCGTCGGCAGCGGCCGTGGTGAGCTCGGTCTGCGCGTCGTCGTAGACCTTGTCGGCGACGACCAGGAGCTCGGCGATCGCGTCCACCTGGAGGGCCGCGGCGTCGGCGATCGGGAAGGCCTTGCGCGTGACGGTGCGGACGGCACCGGCCACGGTCTGGCTGACGAGCTCACGTCGTCCGGACGCGTCGGCGGCGAGGGCTTCGAGCCAACCGCGGATCTCCGCGGCGTACGACGTCGGGAGCAGGCCGTCGTCGCTGACGGTGCCGTGGGCGACCGTGAACAGCGGGCTGTCCTTGAGGCCGCGGGCAGCCATCATCCGGGCGAGGTGCACCGAGACCGTCGCGACGTCGTCGGCGGGCGTGCGGCTGAGGACCAGCGCGACAGCGGTGTTGCGTTCGACGGCGACCTTGAGGTGCTCCCACGGGACCTGGTCGGAGTACCGCGCAGCGGAGGTCACGAAGAGCCACAGGTCGGCGGCGGCGAGCAGCTGGGCCGCGAGCTCACGGTTGCGTTCGTCGACCGAGTCGACGTCCGGGGCATCGAGGATCGCCAACCCGCGCGGCACCTGGGTGCTGGGGACCAGCTGGATCGCGTTCTGGTCGAGGGTCGGGTCGTAGACACGGGCCAGGTCGGGCAGCAGCCGGTCGACGCCGAACCAGCGGTGGTCGTCGGGGTGGTGCACCAGGACGGGCGAACGGGTCGTGGGCCGCAGCAGGCCGGGCGTGGTCACCTTGTGGCCGACGATGGTGTTGACGAGGGTCGACTTGCCGGCGCCGGTGGAACCGCCGACGACGACGAGAAGGGGCGCCTCGACCTCGGCGAGGCGCGGGATGACGTAGTCCTCGAGCTGGTCGATGACCTGCTCGCGCCCGACCCGCAGGGCGCTCACGCCGGGCAGGTCGAGGGGCAACGGCGCAGCCTTCAGCGCCCCGTGCAGCCGCACCACTTCGGTGAGCATGCGGGAGCTGAGTCCGTCGTCGTGGAAGTCGGCACCGGTCAGGGCCTGGTGTCCGGGGGTCATCGCTGGGGTACCACCTGTCCGGGAAATGCGATCCGCGGCCGAGCGGCCTGGATCCGACCGAGGAAGTCCTGTCCGCGCAGCTGCCAGTCGGCAGGCGCGGTGCCTCGGAGAAGTCGGTGATGCAGGAAGCCCAATTCGATCGCTGCCTGCTGGTAGTCGCGCATCGCGCGCTCGGCGTCGGGGCCGCCGTTGCTGCGGGCGTGCTGGCGGGCCTGACGGCGTGCCCGCAGGTTCACGACCCAGCCGATGTCGGTGGCCGGCAGCAGCCCGCGGTGGGCGGCATCGGTGAGCGCGGCCCGCAGGATCGTGGCCTCGGTCTCCCGTGCCCACCAGGCCAGCGCCACCAGGCCGATGAAGGCGGGCGCCATGATCACGAGGTAGACCACGAGGAAGCTGCCGAAGCCGAAGACGGTCGAGCCGTTCCACAGCCCGTGGGCGAGTACGGCGAGCGCGTACCCACCGAGCGGTGCCAGCCAGCGCACCGACGTGGTGCGCGAGGTCACCGCGAGGCCGATGCCGATGCCGGTGAAGGCCGTGAAGAGCGGGTGCGCGAAGGGGCTGAAGATGCAGCGCAGGACGAAGGTTCCGGTCACCGCCTCGACGCCGCCGGGGCCCATGCCGTCGGAGCCGTTGTAGGCCGCGGCGAGGTAGAGGATGTTCTCGGTGAAGGCGAACCCGACGCCGACCATGCCGGCATAGACGATGCCGTCGAGGATGCCGTCGATCTCTGCACGACGCCACCACAGGAGCAGCACCAGGAACAGGCCCTTGCTGGCCTCTTCGACGATGGGTGCAGCGACGGCGAGCGAGAAGTCGTCGGTGAAGCCGACGAGGAGTCCCCCGAGGCCCTGCACGACCACGGCCGCCATGGTCGCCACGAAGGCGCCCCAGGCCAGGCCGAAGGCCAGCAATGCCTTGGGTTCGGGCTCGTAACGGTCGAGCCAGAGGTACGCCGCCAGCACCGGTCCGACGGGGACCGCAGCGAGGCCGGTGGCGACCAGCGTGGTCCCCGGAGCACCCGACAGGGCGAGCACGAGGAGCGTCAGCAGTGCCCCGACAGCGACCGCCACGGTCACGACGACCGTGAAGGCAACACTGTTGCGGGGTGCTGTGGACATGGGCTGCAGCCTATCGGGAGCCTGACGTGCGGCCCTGATCGCGGCGTACAGTGGGAGGGGTGAGTGACAACACCCCCCAGCTCAAGACTGAACAGCACGACCCCGCCGTCCCGGAGGCCTACCTCGCCTTCATGCGGACCGGTTGGGACGATCGCGGCGCCGCCGTGGAGCGTCAGGCCGTCGCAGATCCGGCAGCCGCGCGACGTACCCGGCTGGCCGAAGCGTTCCCCGGCGAGCGGCTGGTCCTTCCCGGCGGCGGCTACAAGGTGCGGGCCTACGACACCGACTACCGCTTCCGCGCCGACACGGCCCATGCGTACTTCTCGGGCAACCAGACCTCGGACGCCACGCTCGTCATCGAGCCCGACGGATCCTCGGTGCTGTACGCCCGACCGCGCTCGGGCCGCGACAGCGACGAGTTCTTCCGGGACCGCCAGTACGGCGCCCTGTGGGCCGGCAAGCGCCCGTCGGCCGAGGAGCTGGAGGCCGCCCTCGGGCTGTCGGTTCGCCACGTCGACGACCTGGCCGCCGATCTCGCTGCGGGCGGCGCCAAGACCCGCGTGCACCGCAACGTGGCGGCCGACGTCGACGCCCTGGTCTCCGGCGACGAGGGGCGTGACACCGAGCTCGCCCGCGTCGTCTCGGAGATGCGCCTGGTCAAGGACGACTGGGAGGTCACCGAGCTCCAGGCTGCCGTCGACGCGACCACCCTCGGCTTCGAGGACTGCGTCCGCGAGTGGGACCAGGTCCTCGAGCACGGCGAACGCTGGCTCGAAGGCACGTTCTTCCGTCGCGCGCGCACCATGGGCAACGACCTCGGCTACGACTCGATCGTGGCCTGCGGACCGCACGCGACCACGCTGCACTGGATCGAGAACTCCGGGAGGATGGTCCCCGGCCAGCTGGTGCTGCTCGACATGGGCGTCGAGGGCGCGAACCTCTACACCGCCGACGTGACCCGGACGATTCCTGTCTCCGGCACCTTCACGCCGCTGCAGCGCGACCTCTACACGCTCGTGCTCCAGGCACAGGATGCCGCCATCGCAGCGCTGAAGCCCGGCGAGAAGTTCCTCGCCGGCCACGACGCCGCGATGAACGTCCTCGCGCACGGCCTCGGCGACCTCGGCCTGCTGCCCGTGTCGGTCGACGAAGCCCTGTCCCCCGACTCGAAGGTCTACTCCCGCTGGACGCTCCACGGCACCAGCCACATGCTCGGCATGGACGTGCACGACTGCGGCCACGCGGCGCCCGAGGCCTACCGCGACGCTGACCTGGTCGAGGGAATGGTGCTCACCGTCGAGCCCGGCCTCTACTTCCAGGCCGACGACCTGCTCGTTCCCGAGGAGCTGCGCGGCATCGGCATCCGCATCGAGGACGACGTCGTCATGACTGCCGACGGCGTCCGCAACCTGTCCTCGGCCCTGCCCCGCACCCCCGACGCGATCGAGGAGTGGATGGGCTCGCTCCGCGGCTGAGACCGCCTGGTCGCGACCGTCCGGGGAGGTTCTTGACAGGCCTCGGGCGGAGGAGCAGCCTGAACAATTGGACGCTGAAACGCACCGGGGACGAGGCGCATTTCGTGCGCAAGGCATCGAGGAGTCTCCGGGGAAACACGCGTGTACAGGGCAACGAGTTGCTGCTTCTCGTGGTTCCCTGCCGCCTGCCCTCCCACGTCCGGGCGCGGCCCCCCGGCCCCGGAGCTGTGACGACGAGACCTAGCCAGTCATTGCGCGGCCATCACGACCCCAGTCGGGGATCCGCTTCGTCGAGCATCCCCGAGACCGGTTCGACCGGTCGCGCCAGCGAGCCCTTCTGTCACCGAACTGCAACCCGACGACGGCTCGCGAACGCACAACAGAGAACGCACTCTCCTTTGGAGAAGCTCATGTACAGGAAGCTCATTGCACTACTGGCCACCCTGTTGGCCTGCTTCGTCGTGGCAGGAGGCGTGATGCCCTCTCCGGCATACGCCGACAGCCCGCACTACATCAAGGGCCCCACGGCAACCGTCGACGGCAACAGCCTGGTCGTGTCGTGGAAGGCGGTCGGACTGGGCAACACGGCGACCAGTGTCGAGTTCAGCCTCACCGGCACCGTCACCACCACGTCCCAGTGCTTCACCAAGAGCGGCAATCCGGTCAACGGTGTCCCGAAGTCGGAGACGGTCGGAGTCAACGCGACCGGCACGTTCCCCGTCCGGAACGGCCAGACCACCGGCTCGCTCACGATCGCGCCGATCTCCACCCTCGAGTGCACGGGAAAGCAGCACGTCGTGATCCTGGCGACCGACTTCGACCTGACGCTCTCAGGTGACGGCCTGCCGCCGGTCC
This sequence comes from Nocardioides sp. CPCC 206348, assembly GCF_048654705.1. Taxonomy (NCBI): domain Bacteria; kingdom Bacillati; phylum Actinomycetota; class Actinomycetes; order Propionibacteriales; family Nocardioidaceae; genus Nocardioides; species Nocardioides sp. CPCC 206348. The sequence goes on along the minus strand of NZ_JBMCZA010000068.1, from coordinate 4,001 downwards.
ACATCACCGGCTGATCCGCACGACCCACCGCCTCGGGGCCGGCCAGCGAGTACCGAAGTCAGGCGGCAGGACGCAGAGGAGTCCTGCCGCCTCTGCGCGCCAGAGTGTCGACAGGTCCTTCAGACCGACGCAATGGTCCCCAGGTCACGGATCGCCGCACAGCACCGTGCCGTCATGACGGCGAACATCCGGTCCCCGCGCTCGGTACGGGTCCCGTAGGCCTGGCCGAACACGCAGACCAGTGGTCCCTGCAGCATCGCGAACCGGTAGTCGTCCCAGCACTGTTCCCGCGAGTACGACGTGACACCGTGCCCGACGAGTGCCCGGTGGTAGGCAGCGACGAGCGCCTCTTCCGCGACGCGACGAGGTTCGGGATCGAGGCTGGTTGCGACGACGTACGCGAGGTCGCGGGCCGGCAGGGCCAGGCTCAGGGTCTGCCAGTCGACCGCCACCACGCCAGGCCCGCCGTCGGGCGGGAACAGCAGGTTGTCGAGGCGGTAGTCGCCGTGCACCAGCCCGAACCGCTCGGGCCGGGCGAGGGCCCACTGCTCGATCACGGGCACGATCGCCCGCACGGTCCTGATGTCATCCGCGGAGAGCTGGTCGGCGAGGTTCTCCACGAACAGCTCGACGGCCGGGCCGAACAGCTCGGCCATCAGCGCGGCGTCCTCGGGGCCGTTGACGGACAGGCCCTCGATCTCGAGCAACGCGGGGTCGCACCAGCGCGGTCCGTGGAGCCCGGCGAGGTTCACGACCGCGTCCTCGACCTGCGTCGCCGGGCACCCAGCGACCTGGTCACCCTGCACGGCCGGGGCGAGGTCCTCCAGGAGCAGGACGAAGTCGCCGCTGTCGGGCGCCATCGCGGCGTGGTGGGTCGCTGGCACCCGGACCGCGACCATGTGGGCGATCTCGTCGTAGAACCGCACCTCGGTGCGATAGGGATTGGCGAGCATCGTTCGCGCCGCCGGGTCGACGGCGGGCAGCTTCGCCAGCACGGTCGCCGGCAGTGCCGGGTCGCCCCGCAACGTCAGGCGGTAGCAGGTGCCGATCTGGCCGGTTCCGACCGGTTGCACGTCGACTGCGTCGACCTGGGTGCCGAGAGCGAGGGTCAGCCACTCCGGCGTCAGGCCGTCGACATCCGCCACCAGCGGGACGAAGGCGCTCATCGGGCTCCTGCGCTCACCAGCGACCAGCCCGGGTTGAGGGGCAGCGCATCGAGAGCGGGGTCACGCACCGCAGCCCAGGCCTTCACCACGGGGACGAGCTCCCCGGGCGTTGCCCCGTGCAGTACGACGGAATCGGCGCCGGCGTCGAGCTGGTCCTGGATCCGTCGCGCGCAGTCCTCGCCGGAGCCGCTGGCAGCAGCAGCCAGCCACTCGGCGGGAAGGACCTCGTCCTGCAGCCGTCGGAGCTCCTCGACCGTCCCGATCGCGTCGAACGCACCGGGATAACCGTGCACCAGGGGGTGGTCCCGGAACCGCTGGAGGTCGTCGAGCGACCAGCCGTTGGCCCGGACCAGCACCTCGCCGTACCCCTGCAGGTAGGTGGCCAGCCGACCGACGAGCTTGCGGAGCCGGTCCTGCTCGGAGATCGACTCCTCCACGGTGGCGAGCACCGACCAGATCCGCACCGATGCCGGATCGCGACCGGCCTCTGCTGCCGCACCGCGGATCGTGGCCACCGCACGGGCGAGGGTCTCGTCGGTGAAGAAGGTGTGCAGCACGACACCGTCGGCGACGCGGCCAGCCAGCCGGAGCGACTGGTCACCGATCGCCATCATCAGCACGGGGATGTCCTCGTCGAAGGCGGGGTCCTGCGACAGGTACGGGTAGTCGCCGGCGGGTCCCGTGTGCCCGAACGCCTCCCCGTGCCACAGCCGGCGGTAGATCGAGATCGCGTCGGCCATCTGCGCGCTGGTGACGCGCGGGAGTCCCATGACGTCGAAGAGCAGGTCGAAGCCGCGGCCCAGACCGAAGGCGTAGCGGCCTCCGCTCATCCGGTGGACCGATGTCGCGAGGGTGGCGGTGACCAAGGGGTGTCGGGTGTTGTGGTTGGTGGCCGCAGTGGCGATGCCGATCCGTTCGGTCGCCGCCGCGACGGCACCCGCCAGCACGCCCGCGTCCTTGACGTTGAACCGCTCGGAGAGGAACACCGACCCGATGCCGAGGTCTTCGGCGAGGCGCACCTCGGTGAGCAGGTCACGCGGGGACGCGGTGTGGCCGGCCAGTCCGTAGCAGCCGATCTCGGGCATCATCCGGGAAGTTTGACTGCCGACTGGACACTTGTCCAGCGTCGTGACCAGTATGAACAGTTTCCGCACTGACTTCCGAGTAACCACTACGCGGGACCAGACTCGACCCGTGCCCAAGCGAACTGCCACCGCGTCCTCGTACTCCATCACCATGCGCCTGCACACCACGGTCGACCACGGCGTGGTCGGCGGGGTGGCGACGGCGATCGCCGAAGCAGGCGGTGTCGTCACCGCGATCGACGTCGCCGAGTCGAGCAACCAGCGCCTCACCGTCGACGTCACGTGCTCTGCGGCCGACGCCGAGCACGCCGGCGAGCTCACCGAGGCGGTCAAGGGCGTTCCGGGCGTCGAGGTGCACAAGGTCTCCGACCGCACGTTCCTGATCCACCTCGGCGGCAAGATCGAGGTCGGCTCCAAGGTCCCGCTGAAGACCCGCGACGACCTCTCCCTCGCCTACACCCCCGGCGTGGGCCGGGTCTGCATGGCGATCGCCGAGAACCCCGCCGACCTGCGCCGCCTCACCATCAAGGGCAACACCGTCGCCGTCGTCACCGACGGCAGCGCCGTGCTCGGCCTGGGCAACATCGGCCCGGGCGCCGCCCTTCCCGTGATGGAGGGCAAGGCCGCCCTGTTCAAGCGGTTCGGCGGCATCGACGCGTGGCCGATCTGCCTGGACACCCAGGACACCGACGAGATCGTGCGCGCCGTCGAGCTGATCGCCCCCGGCTTCGGCGGCATCAACCTCGAGGACATCGCCGCGCCGCGCTGCTTCGAGATCGAGGCCCGGTTGCGTGAACGGCTCGACATCCCGGTCTTCCACGACGACCAGCACGGTACGGCGATCGTCGTGGTCGCCGCGTTGACGAACGCGCTGCGCGTGGTCGGCAAGGAGATCGGCGTCGCACGCGTCGTCGTCTCCGGCGCCGGGGCCGCCGGCACCGCGATCGTGAAGCTGCTGATCGCGGCCGGTGTGCGGGACGTCGTCGTCGTGGACCGCGCCGGCGCGCTGGTCGCCGGCGACGAGGGCCTCTCCCCCGCCCACGTGGAGCTGGCGAGCCTGACCAACCGCGACGAACGCCGCGGCGGCCTGCAGGACGTCCTCGTCGGTGCCGACGTCTTCATCGGCGTCAGCGCCCCGGGCGTGCTCCAGGCGGAGTGGATCCCGACCATGGCGCCCGACCCCGTGGTCTTCGCGCTGGCGAACCCGGACCCGGAGGTCGACCCGGCACTGGCCGCGAAGTACGCCGCCGTGGTGGCCTCGGGACGCTCCGACTTCCCGAACCAGATCAACAACGTGCTCGCCTTCCCCGGCGTCTTCCGGGGCCTGCTCGACGCCCGCGCCACCGAGGTCACCACCGACATGATGCTGCGCGCCGCCGACGCGATCGCGCACGTCGTACACGACGACGAGCTCAACGCGAGCTTCATCATGCCGTCGGTCTTCCACCCCGAGGTGCACACGGCCGTGGCGACGGCCATCGCCCTCAAGACGGAGTGAACCTCAGCGGGTGCTGACCACCGCGTGACCGGAGCCGTGGCTCGGCGACTTCTCGCCGTCATCCTCGAGCGAGGCGGCGGTCGAGACGACGAGGCCTCCGAGCAGGAAGCCGATCACGCCGGCGGCAAGGGTGTTGACGTTCATCAGTGGTGCTCCATTCCGGAGTGCTCGTCGTGCTCGTCGTGCTCGTAGTGGTCGTGGTGGTCGTGGTGGGCGTGGTGGGCGTGGTGCAGGGCGTGGCCCTTGCCGCGG
>NZ_JBMCZA010000067.1:18041-18803 GCF_048654705.1 Nocardioides sp. CPCC 206348 | reverse complement strand
TCGAGGAGGTTGCGCAGCAACCGTCTCGAGACCCCGACGGCTCAGCTTGGCGACCCTTGGGCCGAAGGATAAATCTGGCAATGATCGGCGTGTCGAGTGGAAATTACACGTTTGTAGTTACTCACGAACTCTTTCCAATCCGTGTGACGCATGTGAAAGTTGCTACTCGTGTGACACCTTCCCCGCACACACGGTTGGAGCAAAGACATGTCGACGTACCCCTCGGACACCCCCGGGAGCGACCGCAGGATCCGGTTCGTGACCCTGTGCCAGCAGCTGCTGGCGCTCGCTGTTGTCGTTGCCGTGCTGACCCCGGCCGCGCGGACCGTGACCATGGACGTGCGGCCCATGCAGCCGGTCGAGGTCGGCACCAGTGACGTCTCGCTGCGGGCGGCGGAGTTCCCGTCGAAGGTGCCCACGGGCGAGGTGTCGACGGAGGTCGACCAGTACGCGTTGACGGCTCCTGACGGCAAGGGCAAGGCGACGCTGCGCGGGACCGAGAAGGACGTGGCCGGCGGTGGCGAGGCGATCGTCAGCGACGTCCTGCCCGTCGACGGCTACGGCACGGTCGGCGTGACATGGGCCGCCTCGGCCGACGTCGACGAGGACGGCATCGGCGTCAAGGTGCGGACCCAGACCAACGGGGAGTGGTCGGGCTGGACCGAGGCCGAATACCACGACGACCACGGCCCGGACCCGCGTTCGGAAGAGGGCAAGCACACCCGCCCCGGCACCGACGCACTGCTGGTCGGCAACGTCGAC
>NZ_JBMCZA010000067.1:12999-18008 GCF_048654705.1 Nocardioides sp. CPCC 206348 | reverse complement strand
GTGGACATGAAGGTCGCCGTGATCGACCCGGGCACCGCGAAGGCGACCGCCACGCAGAAGCCCGCGATCGACACCGCCCGGGCCTCCACCGACGGTGCGGACCCGGCGGACCCGGCGGTCCCGGTGACCGACGGCGACGACCCGGCCGCCACCGGCGACGAGATCGCGCTCCAGGCCGCCACGGCGACCATCCGGCCGAAGATCTACTCGCGGGCCCAGTGGGGTGCCAACGAGAGCCTGCGCGACAAGTCCTCGCTCAGCTACTACGAGGTCCACGGCGGCTTCGTCCACCACACGGTGAACGCGAACAACTACACGGCCGACCAGGTGCCCGGCATCATCCGGGGCATCTACAGCTACCACGTCAAGACGCGGGGCTGGAGCGACATCGGCTACAACTTCCTCGTCGACAAGTTCGGCCGGATCTGGGAGGGCCGTGCGGGTGGCGTCGACCGCCCGGTCGTCGGAGCCCACACACAGGGCTACAACAACTACTCCTTCGCCATGTCCGCGATCGGCAACTTCGACGTGACCGGCCCGCCGAGCGCGATGCTGAAGGCCTACGGCGCGCTGTTCGCGTGGAAGCTGGCCCTGCACGGCGTCGACGCGGCGGACATGTCCCAGAAGATCGGGTCGAAGTACTTCCCGGCGATCAATGGACACCGCGACGCCGGGTCCACGGCCTGCCCGGGCCGCTACCTCTACGCGAAGATCCCGACGATCCGGTCCCTGGCGGACGCAGCACAGAAGCCCTTCGCCAGTCGCGAGGCGGAAGGGAACTTCGCCGGCTCCGACGTCAACGACCTGCTCGTGCGCCGAGCCTCCGACGGTCGCCTGTACGTGCTGACCCTGGACAGCCCCGAAGGTGTGTGGCAGGTCCGTTCCCGGGTCGACACCGGCGTCAACATCGCCTCCGCATCCAGCATCTACAAGGCCGGTGACTGGGACCAGGACGGCTTTGCCGACATGATCACCCGCCGCAAGTCCGATGGCCTGCTGCAGATCTACCGGGGCAAGGGTGGTGCGCGGTTCCACCCGCCGCAGGTCCTGTCCGGCCAGGTCAAGGACGCGACCCTGATCGCTCTCCCCGGGGACGTCACGGGCGACGGCTACCCGGACCTGATGGCCCAGTCCGGTGGAGCGATGCGGATCTGGCGCGGCCGGGGAGCGGCCGGTCTCGGCACCAGTCTCAACAACCTCGGCACCAGCGTCGTCGCCTACAGCGCCGTCAACGGCTACGCCCACGTCCCCGCCGGACTGATGAACGCCGACGGCGCGCCCGACAGCATCGTTCGGGTCGGCTCGGAGGTGCGCCTCTACACGGGCAACGGCCCCGGTGGCTGGACGAGCGTGCGGACCCTCGAGGTCACCGCTGGCAGCTACGACTGGCTGCTCGGCGTCGGGCGACTCGGTGCGAACGCGCAGCCGGACTTCGTGGCCCGGGACAAGGCCACCGGCGGCCTCTTCATCCTGGCCGGCACGACGAACGGCTGGACCAACAAGATTCCGCTCGGGAGGTTCCTGGGCTGGGACCTGGCGGCATAGCCGCCCACGACTGACTTGTCCTGGTCGCTCAGGCGGGGAAGCGGGCAGTGGCACGCTCGGCGGCGTAGGTCGCCTCGAGCTGGCCCTGTTCGGCCCGAGCGACCAGGACGAGTGAGCCGCCCTGGGTGAGCGGCTCACTGAAGGTCACGGGCTCCACGACGGGGTTCGCGACCGAGAGGAGGCGGCCGCCGCCCACCAGCGCGCTGGCGGCTGCCTCCGACCACAGCTCCGACTGGGTGACCTGACGGTCCGCGGCGACGAAGGCGATGTCGTCATCGACCGGCGGGTCCCACGGCGTGAACGCGTCGGGCTGTGACCAGATCTCCACGCCGACGTCGTGGACGCCCGCGGGGAGGGGATCGGCGAACCGGACCCCGAGTGGCAGCAGGGCGCACGCCAGGACGGCGATCTCGTGGGCACGGCCGGCCCATCGGTCGAGGCCGTCCGGTCCGCAGACGACGGCGGCGAGGTCGTCCGGCTGCCCCTCGTCGGACGGCGGTACGACGACCAGGCCGGCGCTCCACGCGGCACCGAGGAACACGGTGCCCAGCCAGTGCGGGGGCAGGTCGAGACAGATCCGGTCGCCCCGCTGGAGGTCGAGCTCCTCGACCAGCAGAGAGGCGCCCTTCGCCACCCAGTTCGCCCAGGTGGTGATCGACAGCTCGACCCGTTCGCCGGTGCTGTGGTCGTAGAAGGTGACGAGTGGCTGGCCCGGGTCGACCCGGAGTCGTTGTGCCAGGACGGCGGCGAAGGTGGTCACCCGGACGACGTTAGTGCAGGCCACCGCGCCGATCGTTCGGTGGCAAGCACTAGGGTGCCGCGCATGGTCGCTGACGAGATCCCCGGTTTCTGGGCGGTCGTTCCCGCCGGTGGCGCGGGCACCCGCCTCTGGCCGTTGTCGCGCGCGGCATCCCCGAAGTTCCTGCACGACCTCACCGGCTCGGGCCGTTCCCTGCTCGAGGAGACGCACGACCGCCTCGCGCCGATCGTCGGCGACCGGATGCTCGTCGTCACCGGCGTGGCCCACCAGGACGCCGTACGACGCCAGCTGGATGCGCTGCCCGCCGACGCCGTGCTGGCCGAGCCGTCCGCGCGGGACTCGATGGCAGCCATCGGGCTCGCCGCCGCCGTGCTCGAGCGTCGCGGGGCCGACGTCATGGGTTCCTTCGCGGCGGACCACGTCATCACCGATCCCGACCGCTTCCGCCAGGCTGTCGCTGCCGCCGTGGATGCGGCACGCGACGACTGGCTGGTGACGATCGGCATCGAGCCGACCTTCCCGTCGTCGGCCTTCGGCTACATCCACCAGGGCGAAACGCTCGAGGGACACCCGCTGGTGCGGCGGGTCGTGGAGTTCGTCGAGAAGCCGTCGGTGCCGGTGGCGGAGGAGTACCTCGCCTCGGGCCGTTACCGCTGGAACGCCGGCATGTTCGTCGTACGCCCGACGGTGCTGCTGGACCTGCTGGCCGATCGCGACCCGGACTTCGCCGCGAACCTGCGCAAGATCGCCGAGGACCCCGCCCTGTTGCCGGAGCTGTGGGACCACCTCCCGCGGATCGCCATCGACCACGCGATCGCCGAACCGGCTGCCGCCCTGGGGCGGGTCGCGACCGTGCCCGGGACCTTCGGGTGGGACGACATCGGCGACTTCGACTCGCTGGCCAACCTGCTCGGGGAGCAGGAGACGTGCACGGTCCTCGGCGACGAGTCGAACGTCCACCTCAAGGCTGCGACCGGGCTGGTCGTCCCCGCCTCGGGGCGGGTCGTCGCCGTCATCGGCCTCGACGACGTGGTCGTCGTCGACACCCCCGACGCACTCCTGGTCATGACGCGCGAGCGCGCCCAGGACGTCAAGGCGATCGTCGCGGCCCTGAAGGAACAGGGCCGCACCGACCTCGTGTAGCCCTACGGAATGTAGGGCTCGGGGGAGTTCGTGAACGGGTAGTCCAGCATGAACTTCTCGAGGGCCGCACCGCTGACCTCGGAGCAGTACTGCCACACGCCGAGCTGCTCCTGCGTGGTCGCGTCCTGCGTCCAGTGGGTGAAGGCGATGTGCTGGCCCTTCGGGAAGGCCTTGCCGTCCTTCTTCGTCCACGGCACGGCCTTGAACTTGAGGCGGCCGTTCGTGTCGTTCTCGTCGAGCGTCGCGGCGATCGCCTTGATGGCGGCGACCTCCGACGTGTCGTCGGCAGCGGTCTCGTCGTACCAGAGGATGGAGTAGCCGTGCTCGAGGTTGTGGACGAGCGACTCGAGCTCGGGGCGGCCGTCCGCGGTGTAGAAGCGGTTGGCGGCGGGGTCCGGGGCGATGCCGGCCTCGTTCCAGTGCGAACCGAACGCGGGGGGCGCGTCGTCGTAGGTGACCTGGGTGCCCGTGGGGACGTGCTCACCGCTGCCGGTCGCGACCTTGGTCTCGACCTTCTTGCAGACGTCGGCCTTCGCGCCGATCTCGTCGAGCGGGGTACCGGAGTAGCGCGCCTTCTGGATCGCGGTCTTCACCGGGTTGTAGGCGGCGACGCCGACGATGATGAGCGCGACTGCGATGCAGACGCCCACGATGGCCATGCCCTGACGCTTTTCGGCGCTCTTCTGCTTGCGCCGGATGTCGTCGATGACTTGGCGGCGGTCCGACTTCTCGGACTTGCTGGACTTGGCCACGGTGTGGGGTACCTCGTCTGGTGAGTACGGCGGAACGCGGTGAGTCTACGGAGTGACCGGGCGCAGGCGCAGGTCGGTGTCCGCGAAGCCGTTCGAGGGCTCCCCGGCGGCAGCCGTCGGGTCGACGGACCATCCGTGCGCAAAGGCCAGAATGTCCAGCGCCACGCGGCGATCGTCAGCACAGCGCACCTGCTGGGCGCCGTCGACCTCGGCAGCCAGGCCCGCGGCGCGCAGGGCGGCGACGAACTCCTCGGCGGAGACCGGGGTGCCGAACGGTCCCCGGTCGGCGTCCGCCCCACCGACCGCGCGGACGACGGCCTCGCGGGCGCCGTACCCGAAGAGGTCGGCGCCGTCCTCGCGGATCAGCGCGGACGCGCCGGTGCCGTGGTCGTCGGCGGGCAGGACCAGGTCGGGACGGCCGCGCAGTACGGCGCACGGCCGGGAGCCGAGCTTGCCCTGCGCGAGCTCGACGGCCGAGGCGATCTCGTCGGCGACGGCCGGTGCGGTGACGGCCAGCTCGTTGCCGTGGGCGTCGACGCGACCGACGAAGGACTCGAGCACCACGACGCCGGCAGCGCCGATGGCGATGTCGGTCTGCCCCTCGCGCCAGGCACGGCCCGCCGTGTCGGTGACGAGGACGCCCACGTTGACGCCGGCCCGCTCGGCGACCGCGGCACGGAGCGCGCGGGCCGATGCGTCGGGGTCCTCGGGGAGCAGGACGGTCGTGCCGGCGGTGACGTTGGAGGCGTCGACCCCGGCAGCGGCCATGGTCAGGCCCAGGCGGTTGCGGACGATCCGGGTCAGGCCGC
>NZ_JBMCZA010000067.1:0-12944 GCF_048654705.1 Nocardioides sp. CPCC 206348 | reverse complement strand
ACGCGTCCCTCGGCCTTGCTGACGACCTTGCTGGTGACGACGAGGATGTCGCCGTCGGCGAGCCCGTCGGTCCCGAACGCGGCGAGGACGATGGCGCCGAGGTCGTCACCCGCCGTGATCTCGGGGACGCCGTCGGGAGCGACGACGGTCAGCGGGCCCACGGTGCCACCAGGGTGATCGCGGCGGCAGCCATCGCGGCGGTCGCGTCGTGGTCGGTCATCATCAGCGGTACGGCGGCGGTCGGGAGGCCGGCGGCTTCGAGGCGCGCGACCTGCGCGGCGTCGCGCTCGTCGATCAGCCAGCCGTCGAGCACGCCACCGTTGGCGCGGGCGCCGTAGTTGAGGCCGACGCCGGCCGCGCTGACCTCGACCCCGACGGAGGTGAGCATCTGCTCGGCCATGCCGCGGACGTGGGACTCGCCCACGATGGGGGAGAGGCCGACGACACGGGCCTTCGTCGCACGCACCGCGTCGCGGATGCCGGGCACCCCGAGGATCGTGCCGACGGACACGACCGGGTTGGACGGCGGCAGGATCACCAGGTCGGCGTCCGCGATCGCGTCGAGGACACCGGGCGCGGGCGTGGACTGGTCCAGTCCGACGAAGACGACCGTCTCGGCGGGGACCTCGGCGTGCAGGCGGACCCAGTACTCCTGGAAGTGGACGACCCGCTTGCCGCTCGCGGCCTCGGGGTCGGCGATCGCGACGTGGGTCTCCACCCGGTCATCGCTCATCGGCAGCAGGGTGAGCCGGTCGCCGTACGTCGGCGTCAGCCAGCGCCGGCACAGCGCTGCGGTCACAGCGGACAGCGGATAGCCCGCGTCGAGCATCTGGGTCCGGACCAGGTGGGTCGCGATGTCGCGGTCGCCGAGGCCGAACCAGGTCGGTTCGACGCCGTACGACGCCAGCTCCTCCTTGGCGCTCCAGGTCTCCTCGCGCCGGCCCCAGCCGCGCTCGAGGTCGATGCCCTCGCCGAGGGTGTACATCACGGTGTCGAGGTCGGGGCACACCTTGAGGCCGTGGATCCACCAGTCGTCGCCGGTGTTGGCCAGCACGGTGACGTGGGCGTCGGGGGCCACTCCGGGCAGGGAACCCGAGGCGATACCGTGGAGCAGGCCCTGGAGGAACTTCGCTCCACCCATGCCGCCCGACAGGACAGTGATCCGTCGCACCGCCGAGGCGGGCGTCGAGGCGGGCATCGAGGTGGGCGCCGCCGTGGGGGCCGATTCATGTGTCGTTTCCACAAGGGTCAACTCTGCCGTGCGGCTGATGCGACACGCCCGGCGGGTGTCCATAGCAGATTCGGGCTTGACTACTTGGGTATGACACGTATGTAATTCCAACAGTGTCGTTCGGGCACGGGTCGAGTTGTAAGGGGCGAATCGATGAGAGAACTGTTCCTGGTCGAAGCAGAGTCCGAAGAGCTGGGGTGGCAAGAACGCGCATTGTGTGCGCAGACCGACCCCGAGGCGTTTTTTCCTGAGAAGGGTGGGTCCACGCGCGAGGCCAAGAAGGTCTGCCAGACGTGCGAGGTCCGCGACGACTGCCTCGAGGCAGCGCTCGGCAATGACGAGCGGTTCGGTATCTGGGGTGGTCTGTCGGAGCGTGAGCGTCGCAAGCTGAAGAAGCGCGCGGTCTGACCCGACGCGACGACGGTTCGCCCCCCTCGGACCGTCGCACGTAGGGTCTTCCCGTGTCGCAACATCCCGAGGTCGCCGTCCTCCTCGTGAGTCACGACGGCGGCTCGTGGCTGCCGACGGTCCTCGATGGACTGCTCGCCCAGACGACCCCCCTCGACTCGGTCGTCGCTGTCGACACCGGCAGCCTGGACGACAGCGTTGCCCTGGTGCGCGACGGCCTCGACGGCCGGATCCCGACCCTCCTGCGCAGCCTGCCCGGCAGCGCAGGGTTCCCCGAAGCGATCACCGACGGCCTCGTCGCCCTCGCCGAGAGTGGCCGGGAGCCGGAGTGGATCTGGATCCTGCATGACGACTCGACCCCCGCGCCGGACGCGCTGACGGCGCTCCTCGCCGCCGCGGCCGCGCGCCCGGAGGCCGACATCCTCGGTCCGAAGCTGCGGGAGTGGCCGTCGCTGCGGCGCCTGCTCGAGCTCGGGGTGACGATCAGCGGCACGGGTCGTCGCGAGACGGGCCTGGAGCGTGGCGAGTTCGACCAGGGCCAGCACGACGAGGTCCGCGAGGTCTTCGCGGTCAACTCCGCCGGGATGCTGGTGCGTCGCTCGGTCCTGGAGGAGCTCGGGGGCTTCGACCCCGCACTCCCGATCTTCGGCAACGACATCGACCTCGGCTGGCGCGCCGCCGCGGTCGGTCACACCACGTTGATCGTGCCGAAGGCCATCGTCTTCCACGCCGAGGCGGCCCACCGCGGGGTCCGGCGGACCCCGCTGACCGGGCGCCACACGCACTTCCAGGAACGCCGTGCGGCGTTGTTCACGCTGCTGGCCAACGCCCGCGGCGTGACCCTGCCGTTCCAGGTCGTCCGGCTCGCTCTCGGCTCGGTGCTGCGGATGATCGGGCTGTTCTGCGTCCGGGCCGTGGGCGAGGGCCTCGACGAGATCGCCGCCCTCGTGGCCGTGCTCCGCCACCCCGGCCAGCTGCTCGAAGCCCGACGCTCCCGCGCGGCGGTCGTCGCGAAGGTTCGCGGTGCCGACGGGACGGACCGGGACCGCGTGCGCCGGCTGCTGGCGCCCTGGTGGCTGCCGTACCGCCACGGCCTCGACTTCTTCAGTGACCTGGTCGCCGCGGCGACCAACCAGGCATCCGACGTCGCCGAGCGGCGGCGCATCGCGGCAGCCGAACGGTCGGACGCCCCGCCGCCTGCGCGGCACCGTGACGAGGACGACGAGTTCGCCGACACCGGCCTGGTCGTCCGGTTCTTCACCAGCCCGACGGCCGTCGGTACGGCGATCACGGTGATCGCGCTGCTGATCGGCGTCCGCGACGTGGTCGGCGGCCTGAGTGGGGGTGCCCTGTCACCGACCCCCGACTCCGTGGGTGCCTGGTGGCGCCTCCACCTCGAGGGCTGGCACCCGATCGGGTTCGGCAGCGAGGTGCCGGCGCCGCCGTACGTCCTGCCCCTGGCGGTGCTCGGGACCCTGTTCGGCCCGTCCCTGCTGATCTCCCTGCTCATGGCCCTGGCCGCGCCGATCGCACTGTGGGGCGCGTGGCGGTTCCTGCGGGTCGTGAGCCGGCTGGCGACACCGTACGGCGCCCCGCGCTGGCTGCTGCTGTGGGGATCGGTGACCTGGGCGCTGGTCCCTCTGGCCGCCGGCGCCTGGGGCGGCGGGCGCTGGGGCATCGTCGTGGCCGCGGCGATCCTGCCCTGGCTGGCCCACGCTGCGCTCGGCTTCGCCGACCCGGAGCCCGACCACCGCTGGCGTGCCGGACTGCGCACCGGTCTGGCCCTGGCCCTGATGACCGCCGTCGCACCGTCCGCCTGGCTGGTGGTCGCCGTGCTGATCGGAGTGCTCCTCGCCAGCGCCGTCCGACTGATCCCCAACGAGGTGCGCGAACGTTCCGTCTGGGGACCGCCGGTCGCGGCGCTTGCCGTGCCGTTGCTGGTCCTCTTGCCGTGGTGGCTTCCGGCGCTCCTCGAGGGTGCCTTCGCAGCCACCGTCCTCGACATCGGCCGCTGGCCGACGGTGGCCACGTCCGGCTGGGACCTGCTCGCCGGCCGACTGGCCGGTCTCGGCGCGCCCGCGGAGGCCGGACTGGTGCTGCCCGCGCTCGCACTCTTCGCGCTGCTCCCGACCAGGACCCGGATCCCGGTCGTCATCTGCTGGCTGGTCGCCGCCGTGACCGCGCTCGTGGCGATTCCGCTGACGGTGCCGTCCATCGACCTTCCCGGTACCGCGCAGCAGCAGCCCGGCGTGGGCGCGGTGCTGCTCCTCCTGCACGGTGCCTGGCTCACCGCCGCCGTGCTCGGCGGACTGTCGCTGCACCACCTCGGTGACCAGCCCCGTCCGGTGCAGGCCGGCCTGGCCGTCGGCGGCATCGCCGCTGTCGTCGCCCCGCTCGTCGCGCTCGTGTGGTTCGCCGGCTGGGGCGGCGAGGAGCTCACCGACGACGCGCCGTCCGATGTGCCGGTCTACATGGTCCAGCGCGCGGAGGAGGCACCCGAGAACGGTGTCCTGGTGCTGCGCGGCTCCATCGACGACGGCCTCCGGTACGAGGTCCATCGCGGCGACGGGCCGACCGTCGGCGAGGACGAGGTGGCCGCCCTGACCCCGGAGGACAGCGAGATCACCACGATCATCCGGTCGCTGGTGACCTCGCCGGACGGCGACGCCCTCGATGCGCTGGCCGGGTACGGGATCCTCTACATCGTCCAGGCCGCTCCGGCCGACGGCGCCGTGGCGGCGAGCCTCGACGCGACCTCCGGCCTGGACCAGGCCAGCTCCGAGCGTGGCACCCGCGCCTGGCAGGTCACCCCCGGCCCCGAACCGCTTCCCGGGCACCCGGCCTGGTTCCGCTGGCTGCTGCTGATCATCCAGGGCGGTGCGATCCCGGTGCTCGTGATCCTCGCCCTGCCCCCGCTGCGAAGGAGCCGTGATGACTGAGTCCCCGACCCCGACCCCGGGTGCCGGACGGCGCTCGGTGATCACTCCGCAGCGCCGGATCGACATCATCGTCGCGCTGGCCATCGTGCTGCCGGCCGTGGTCGCGCTGTGCGTCACCCTGATCGGCCGGGAGGGCGACTCGGTCGCCGGCCTCCGCCCGCCGACGACCTCTGCGCTGACCGCCGCCACCGTGGTCTGCCCGGCCGGCCTCGACGCCGCCAGCGGCCCGGTCCGCGCGGTCCGGGCGCCGGGGGTGCCCGGCGGCAAGGTCGCCGTCCGCACGGGTGGGGCGCCCGTCGACGCGGAGGGCAACGGCAGTGCGCAGGGCGCGACCAAGGAGGGCGCAGATCTCGCCGTCGGCGCCGGCGGTGGCGTCGTCGTACCCGCCAGTGGTGGAGCGACGGTGCTCGACGGCCGAGGTGACGCCGCCCCCGGGCTGGTGGCCGGCCGTGGTGACCGGCTCGCCGTGCCCGAGTGCCGTGCCCCGTCGTACGACGAATGGCTGGTCGGGATCAATGCCTCGGCCCGCTACGCGACGACCCTCGAGCTCGTGAACCCCGACGACGGCGACGCGGTCGTCGACCTCGCACTCATCGGTGCCACCGGGCCGATCGACGAGCCGGGCCTCCGCGGCATCCAGGTGCCGGGTCACAGCGTCAAGCGGCTCGAACTGGCGAAGGCGGCGCCGAGGGACGCGTGGTCGGCCGCCCACCTGACCGTCACGCGGGGTCGGGTGACGGCGACCGCGCGCAACACCTTCGACCCGCTCGGTCGCGGTCGCGTCACCACCGACTTCCTCCCGACGAACGCCGAACCCGCGACCACGAACCTGATCCTGGGGATCCCGGAGAAGAAGGGTGCGTCGACCCTGGTCCTGGCCAACCCGGGTGACGACGAGATCCGGGTGACGACCCGCCTCGTGACGGCCGAGGCGGTGTTCACGCCTGCCGGTGCCGAGGAGATCTCGGTCGCTCCGCACTCGATCAAGGCGGTCAACCTGACCAGCCTGCTCTCCGGCGACACCGCGAAGGGTGTCGTCGGACTCGAGCTGGAGTCGACCGGCCCCCTCACCTCCTCGGTACGGCTCCTGTCGAGGACGGACCTGGTCCTGCTCGCTCCGGTGCCGCTGTTGCGCGACCCCGCGGCCGCCGTACTGCCGGTGGGGGCGAAGACCCTGCTGCTCGGCGGCGCGGACCGGACCGGCGTGGTCCACGTGAAGTCCTACGACGCCGCCGGCAAGGTGCTGGCCGACAAGCCGGTCGAGGTCGGGCCGGACCGGGCGGCCAGCCTGGCGCTGCCCCCGAACGCCGTCACGATCACCGTCGAGGCACGCAACACGTCGATCGGCGCGATCGTCTCGATCCCCGCGACGGGACGCGGACCGGGGCTCGCCACGATCCGGGTCCGCGCGGCAGAGCTCCGCTCGCGCATCCCGGTGGTCGTCCCGCAGTAGGCCAGCCCGGGATCAGCCCGGGATCAGTCGGGGTCGGCCGGGTAGCGCGGGTCGACCTCGCTCGGGTCGATGCCGAGCAGCTCGGCCACCTGCTCGACGACCACGGTCAGCACGATGGCCTCGAGGTCCGCGCGGTCGGCCGCACGGTGTTCGAGTGGACGCCGGAAGACGACCAGGCGGGTCGGTGTGGCACCACTGCCGCGCACGAGCGAGGACAGCGGCACCCGGCCGGAGTCCCAGTCGTCGGGCAGCTGCGGGGTGTCCTCGACGGCGTACTCGACCAGGCCGAGGCGTGCCGACCAGCGGCCGTCGATCTCGGTGACGATGTCGAGCATGATCCGGTCGAAGACCTCGCGCCGGCTGCGGGGGCGCGGCGGTCGGGGAGAGCCGAGGGGTCCCGAGCGGGGGAGGACGGCGGGTCCCCGGACGCCTCGTCCGCGGCGATCCCTGCGGGGACGCGGGCGTCCGCCACCGCCGTCCGACTGTTCTGGCTCCACGATCCGCGAGCCTAGCCACCACTGCCTCCCCGGGGCGGTAGCGTCTGCGCCGTGAGCGCGATTCCGGCCCAGCAGGGACTCCGAACCTGCTCCCGCACGGCCTGCGCCCGGCGCGCCGTCGCGACCCTGACCTACGTCTACGCCGATTCCACGGCCGTCCTCGGTCCGCTGGCGACGTTCGCGGAGCCGCACGCCTACGACCTGTGCGAGACGCACAGCGAGCGCCTCTCCGCGCCCCGCGGCTGGGAGGTCCTGCGCCTCGCGCTCGGCACCCAGCAGGCCGGTCCCAGTGGCGACGACCTCCTGGCCCTCGCCGACGCCGTCCGCGAGGCCGCGCGCCCCGTTCGGCAGGTCGTCGAGCCGGTGCGCGAGACGGGTCGCGAGACCGGTCGCAAGGGGCACTTGCGGATGCTCACCTCCGACGACTGATTGTCCTTGGCCGAGCGCGTCTCCGGCACAGAACTGGGGGCAGCGAGCTGCCATCGGCGCCTCCCGCCGCGCTGCCGGCCGGGGCGCTTGCACTAGTGTCCCGTTCATGGCCAGTGCCACGACCTCACCGGACAACCTGAGCAAGGTCTTCAAGGCCTACGACGTACGCGGCATCGTCGGTGAGCAGCTCGACGAGGAGCTTGCCCGCGCTGCGGGTTCGGCCTACGTCGAGGTGCTCGGGATCGACGCCCTCGTCATCGGCTACGACATGCGACCCAGCTCGCCGTCCCTGGCCGGTGCCTTCGCCGACGGTGCGACGACGGCGGGTGCCGACGTCACGATGATCGGCCTCGCCTCGACGGACCAGCTGTACTTCGCCTCGGGCCACCTCGGACTGCCGGGCGCGATGTTCACCGCGAGCCACAATCCCGCGCAGTACAACGGGATCAAGCTCTGCCGTGCGTACGCGCAGCCCGTCGGCGTGGAGAGCGGCCTGGCCGAGATCCGCGACCGCGTCGCCGCCGGCGCACCCGTCGTCGGCACGCGCACGGGTGGGGTCGACAACCTCGACGTCCTCCAGGCCTACGCCGCGCACCTGTTGTCGCTGGCCCCGGTGCAGGGCCGCAAGCTGAAGGTCGTCGTCGATGCCGGCAACGGCATGGCCGGTCACACCGCTCCGGCGGTGTTCGAGCGGCTCGCGGACCAGGTCGACATGGTGCCGATGTACTTCGAGCTCGACGGCACCTTCCCGAACCACGAAGCCAACCCGATCGAGGCCGCGAACCTCGTCGACCTGCAGAAGCGCGTGCTCGCCGAGCGCGCCGACATCGGTCTGGCCTTCGACGGCGATGCCGACCGCTGCTTCCTCGTCGACGAGCGTGGTGAGCTGGTCTCCCCGTCCACGCTGACGGCGCTGATCGCGGCCCGCGAGCTCGCCAAGGAGCCCGGCTCGACGATCATCTACAACCTGATCACCTCGCGTGCCGTGCCGGAGATCGTGACCGAGCTCGGTGGCACCCCGGTGCGCACCCGGGTCGGCCACTCCTACATCAAGGCCACGATGGCCGAGACCGACGCGATCTTCGGTGGCGAGCACAGCGGCCACTTCTACTTCCGTGACTTCTGGCGCGCCGACTCCGGCATGCTCGCGGCCCTGCACGCGATGGCTGCGCTGGCCGAGGCCGATGTCCCGCTGTCGCAGCTGCTCGACGACTACGAGCGCTACCCGCTCAGCGGCGAGATCAACAGCACCGTCGAGGACCAGGGCGCTGTCCTGGTCGCCCTCGAGAAGGAGTACGGCGCCCAGGACGGCGTCACGATCGACAAGCTCGACGGGCTGAGCATCAGCCATGCCGACTGGGCGTTCAACGTGCGCGCCTCCAACACCGAGCCGCTGCTGCGGCTCAACGCCGAAGGAAAGGACGAGCCCACCATGGCCCGAGTCCGAGACGAAGCCCTGGCGATCATCCGGGGTGACAAGTGAGCACCCCCGAGATCTCGCCCGAACTGCTGGCGATCATCGTCTGCCCTGCCTGCAAGGGCGATCTCACCCTGACCCCTTCCGGGACCGACGGCGCCGACGAGCTGGTGTGCGGCGGCTGCGGCCTGGCCTACCCCGTGCGCGACGGCATCCCGGTGCTGCTCGTCGACGAGGCCCGTTCCCCGGCCTGAGCGCCCGGTCCTCGCCATGGTCTGGTTCGACGAGTCCCGCCTGGATGACCAGAGCGCCCTGGGCAGCGCCGACCTGCGGCTGCGCACCCTGGCCGAGTCCGGCGCGCGCGTACGACGTGAGGTGGGCGCCGCCGCAGAGGCGATTGCCGAAGCCGTCTCCCGGTCCAGCGAGACCCGTCCCCGTGCGGTGATCGCCGCCGGGCCGGACTCCCGCCTGCTGCGGGCGGTCCTCGAGCCGTTCTGCCCGGTGCCGTTCGTCGCCTGGCCCGCCCCCGCCCTGCCCGGCTGGACCGGCAGCCTCGACCTGGTCGTCGTGCTCGCCCCGGAGGGCTCCGACCCCGGCACCGCGTCCGCGGTGGCTGAAGCGGCGCGACGCGGCTGCCAGCTCGTGGTCGCCACCCCGTCGGAGTCGCTGGTCGCCCAGCACGCCACCGGCCGCTGGACCACCATCCTTCCGACCGACACCGGCGACCAGCTGGCCACCGCCGTTGCGATGCTGTCGTTCCTCGACCAGATCCAGATCGGCCCGAACGCCGACCCTGACGCCGTGGCGGACGCGCTCGACGTGGTGGCGATCGCTTGTTCGCCGAACCGCGACATCTCGATCAACCCCGCCAAGATGCTGGCCATCTCGCTGGCCGACGCCAGCCCGCTGGTCTGGGGCGGATCGGTCCTGGCCGCCCGGGCCGCGCGCCGCGTCGCGGAGTCGATTCGTCGTACGTCGGGACGCACGGCCCTGGCCGGCGACGCCGAACACCTGCTGCCCGTGATCGAGGCGGCGCGTCCCCGCAACGTCTTCGCCGACCCGTTCGCGGACGACGCGGGTGAGCGCCGTCCGGTGCTGGTGATCCTCGACGACGGGGTCGATGACCCGGTCGTCCGCGACCAGCGGATCCGGCTCGAGGAGGCGTGCCTGGCCCACGACGTACGCATCGAGCACGTGGCCTCCGAGGCGGCCGGCGAGGTCGGTCGTTACGCCTCGCTGCTGCTCAGCGGCACCTACGCCGCGGAGTACCTGCGGCTGGGTCTCGTCCCGGACTGACGGGCTCGCTGGCGGGCTCGCTGGCGGGCCACGGAGCCCGTTTGTCGGGTTGTCGGACACTTGGACTTGGTTCGGCGACTTCGGGTACCAAGGAGTGATGGCCTCCACCTCTCGGGACCCCTGGCTCGACAACGCGAAGATGGCGCTGGTCGCGCTCGTGGTGCTCGGCCACACCTGGGCACTGCTGCCGCCGGGCGGCCTCGGAGGAGGCCTGTACGACTTCCTCTACCTGTGGCACATGCCCGCGTTCGTCTTCGTCTCCGGCTACCTGTCGCGTGCCTTCACGTGGGCCCCGGGCCGGATGTGGCAGCTGGTCACGACGCTCGCTGTTCCGTACCTCGTGTTCGAGGCCGCGCTCGCGCTCTTCCGGATCAAGGTGGGCGGGGAGAACCTCGTCGACCTGTTCACCGACCCGCACTTCCCGCTCTGGTACCTCCCGGCCCTGATCGTGTGGCGGCTCCTCGCGCCGGCGTTCCGGCCGCTGTGGGGTGGCGTCGTGGTCGCGGTGGCGGTCAGCCTCGCGAGCGGCTTCATCGACGGCGAGCTCTCGCAGCTGTTCGACCTCGCACGGATCCTCGGCCTGCTGCCGTTCTTCGTGCTCGGCCTGAAGGCGACCCCGGAGCGGCTCGAGGGACTGCGCTCGCGCTCGGCCACCGTCCTCGGTGCGGCGGCTTTCGCGGTCATCGGCCTGCTCGCGCTGACGCTCGACCGCTGGGCCAGCGGCGACTACCTCTACTTCAAGCCGTACTCGTTCATCGACGCCTCGGGCCAGACCGCCGTGCTGACCCGGTTGCTGGTGCTCGGTGTCGGGATGGCCGGTGCGGTGGCCTGGCTGGCGGTGGTGCCGCGCGTCGGCGGCTGGTTCGCCCGGATGGGCGCGGCGACGATGGTCATCTACCTGTTCCACGGCTTCGCCGTGAAGGGCCTTGAGTACGCCGGCTTCCCCGAATGGGCCGAAGGACGGCCCTGGCTGGGCCTGGCCGCAGCGACCGTCGCCGGGCTCGGCATCGCGTTCGGCCTGGCGGCTCCGCCGGTACGACGGTTCCTCCAGCACGTCGTGGATCCGTTCGCGTCCGCCGACCGCAGGGTCGATGACGCCGTGGCGCTCGCGGTCGTCGTACAGGAGCAGGAGCGGGAGCTCGAAGTGGTGGGGGAGCCGGTCACCGTGGGCCGGTAGCCTTCCGCCATGCCCATCACCTTGACCACCTCCGTGGATGGACAGGCCGCGTGAGCGCCGGACTCTTCGGCCTGCTCGACGACGTTGCTGCCATCGCCAAGCTCGCGGCCGCGTCCATCGATGACGTCGGTGCCGCGGCCGGCCGCGCCACGACGAAGGCTGCGGGTGTGGTCATCGACGACACGGCGGTGACGCCGCAGTACGTCCACGGCCTTGCCGCCGACCGCGAGCTCCCGATCGTCAAGCAGATCGCGATCGGTTCGATCCGCAACAAGCTGCTGATCATCCTGCCAGCGGCGCTGCTGCTCAGCGAGTTCCTCCCGGACCTGCTCCCGATCATCCTGATGGCGGGTGGCACGTTCCTGGCCTACGAAGGCGCCCACAAGGTCTGGCACATGCTGTCGGGCCACGACGACCACGACACCCCGGTCAGCGAGGTCAGCCCGGAGGCCGAGAAGGCGATGATCGCCGGTGCCGTCCGCACCGACCTGATCCTCTCGGCCGAGATCATGGTGATCGCGCTCGCCGACATCGACGACGACGCGAGCTTCTGGGCACGCCTCGCGATCCTCGTGGTGGTCGCCTTCGTCATCACGATCGCCGTCTACGGCGTCGTCGCGCTGATCGTGAAGATGGACGACGTCGGCCTCAACCTCGCCCAGCGCAAGGCGTCCTTCGTGCAGGCGCTCGGCCGCGGCCTGGTGGCCGCCATGCCGAAGCTGCTGTCGTTCATCTCCATCGTCGGCACCGTCGCCATGCTCTGGGTCGGTGGCCACATCCTGCTCGTCAACATCCACGAGGTCGGCTGGTGGGATGCGCCGTACGAGTGGGTCCACGGCATCGAGCACGACATCAAGCACGCGGTGCACGGCTTCGTCGGCGGTGTCCTCGCCTGGCTCGCCAACACCGGCATCTCCGCGGTCATCGGCCTGGTCGTCGGCTCGATCGTCGTCGCCGTCGTCCGGGTGCTGCCGTTCCCCGGGGACAAGGACCCGATCGAGCAGTACGACACGGACGGGTCGTCGGACGCCCCGGCGGGGCCCGCCCACTGACCGTGTCGGCTCAGGGTGGGGGCGTGGGATCGCGTCGCACTGCCGCGACGTGTCTCGTCGGGGCGTTGTTGCTGCTCGTCCTGGGACTGACAGTGTGGTTCGACAACCCGACGGTGAACGTCAGTGCATCGGACTTCACCGGTGAGCCTGCCGGCGAGGTGGGTTGCAGCATCGCGCCGTGGGACGCGGGGCTCAACGAGAACAGCGAGGGGCCGGGCGGCGAGCACCCGCACGACTACTTCGCTGAGGTAGGGGCTGAGTGCTACTCAGCCAACATGGCCAGATTCCGTGGAGCCGTCGGCCTGGCTGCACTGGCGCTGCTCCTGACGACCGTTGGGGTCGTCCTCGCCCTTCGGGCGTCACGCACTGCGGCACCCGCACGCGGGCATGCCTCGGACCCCGCTGGTGGGCGGGGTTCGGGGCGTGGGGGTCAGTGACCGTCGGGATCGGGTGACCGGGGTGGGTCGAGGGCGCGGGTGCCGTTGGGTCCGACGAGGAAGTGGTGGCCGTGCGGGCTGATCCACAGGTAGTGACCGGATAGCACGACGAGATAGGACCAGTTCGAGAACGTCTTGGCGCGGTGATGTCGCCTGCAACCCGGGGCGAGGTTGCAGGGGCAGGTCGGGCCGCCCTTGTTGTACGGGACCACGTGGTCCAGATCGCACTTCGCGGCCGGCCTGCCACACCAGGGGAACCGACAGGTGTGATCCCTTTGTTCGACGATGCGTCGGATCCGGTCGGGGATCTCGTAGGAATCGACCGGCACGCAGTCGGCGAGGTCGATCACCGGGCGCACTGTCACCGACGTGTTGGGGGCTTGGAGCCATTCCTTGATCTGCGCCGTGGAGACCGGGGTGCGGCCCTGGTCCCAACGCCCGACAGGGTTCGCGAACGGGTTGACCTTGTTCAGGGTGGTGTCGGTGATGTGGACGCTCATCTCGACCTTGCGACCGGGGACGGTGGCGATCACCTCACCGGTGTCGGGGTCGGCGAAGAGCAGGTCAAGGGAAAGGTCTTGGCGGGCGATGTCGCCGACGGACTTGGC
>NZ_JBMCZA010000066.1:0-1366 GCF_048654705.1 Nocardioides sp. CPCC 206348 | reverse complement strand
CTCGAGGAGCGCGGCTGGACCGGGTGGACGAAGCTGGAACGGATCGAGGCCGCCGGCTCGTCTGCCTAGACTGAGCAGCAATGACCGCCTTCACTCGCGACTCGGGCCGCTGGCTGTTCCTGGGAGCGTTCGCGCTCCTGGGACTCTTCGCCATGCACGGTCTCGGCTCCCACGGGGTGAGTCACGGTGCCGTTGACGAGGCCAGTCACGAGGCGAGTCACGAGGTTGGCCACGGCGTCGCGCACGCCGCCGTCACCAGCGGGCTGGTGCACTACGAGGGCCACGCTGCCCTCGCGGCATGTGGCTCCGACTGCGGTGACGGAGACGTCCTGATGGCGCTGTGTCTGGCAGTGCTGGGTGCGGGCTCCGCTGTCCTGGCCTTCGGTCTGCTGCTGTTGCTCGGCCCACCAGCGCTCCGTCCTCCGAGGTGGGTCGGCTCAGCAAGGGCGCTCCTTCGGTCGGCGCGGGGTCCTGGCCCACCTGGCCGCTTCGCGCTCTCTGTCCAGCGCTGCTGATCGGGCTCCCTGCTCGACCGACGTGACCGTCGGTCGGGCCAGCGGCATGCCCTTCAGCAGCGAACCACGACAGGACACGAGACATGAACCTCAGCAAGACCACGACACTGCTCCTCGCGCTCACCACCTCCTTCGCCCTTGCCGGGTGTTCCGACGACACCGGTCACGGAGGCGGCCACGGCGCCGACCGCGACGCCTCGAACATCGCGGCGGCGGAGGACTTCAACCAGGCGGACGTCGACTTCGCCACCGACATGATCCAGCACCACGCCCAGGCGCTCGTCATGGTCGACCTGACCGACGGCCGGAGCCTTTCGCCCGAGCTCACCACGTTGGCCGAGCAGATCAGGACGGCTCAGGGTCCGGAGATCGAGACGATGGTCGGCTTCCTCAACGAGTGGGACCAGCCCATCCCGGAAACGATGCGTGACCACGTCAACGGCGGCCACGGTGATGACGACATGGGCGTGGGCGGCATGGGCGACATGGGTGGAGACATGTCCGGCATGGCGAGCTCCGATGACCTGGCCGCCCTCGCGGACGCCGAAGGAGAGGCGTTCGAGCAGAAGTGGCTCGAGCTGATGATCGCGCACCACGAGGGCGCCCTCGAGATGGCCAGCACCGAGCAGGAGGACGGTGAGTACGCCGCCGCGATCGACCTCGCCAAGGCGATCGAGTCAGCCCAGCAGGACGAGATCGCCCTGATGGAGGACCTGCAGGACTCCTGACTGAGCACTGCGTCCGGTCCCGTGCGCGCGAGGAACCGGTGCAGTCCGTCAGCGTGTGGCGCGTTCCGCCAGTCGTACGGCGGCGTGCCGGACGATCGCGGCTTCCTCACTGTCGCGCGCGGC
>NZ_JBMCZA010000065.1:65031-75289 GCF_048654705.1 Nocardioides sp. CPCC 206348 | reverse complement strand
ACCATCTGGCTCGCGACTTAGGAGACACGTCCTAGCCGTCCATGCTGGTCGCGCACACCGACGGTCAACGGACGTCCACCCAAAGTAGAGACTCGGGGTGGGCCGGCGACGGCCAGCCCACCCTCTTGGTTGCAGTCCTACGGTCCGACAACGAGCTCTGGGCACACCCACAGCTCGATCATGCCGTCACCGGCCCGAACTACTCGACCCAGAACTCCAGATCGTCGAAGTCATGCTCCTCCATGCTGCTGCCCTGGAAGGTCGCGTGGCCCACCAGTTTCGTCCCGATCATGTCGTCGCCGTTGTCCATCGACACCCCCATCTTGAAATCCCCGACATAGAGCTGGAAGTTGCTGGCGCCGCCGTCGTCCTCCCACCAAGCGAACGCAACGGCGCAACTCGTCGTTCCGAGGTTTCTCGGAGGCCCGGGAGCCCAAACGTCACCATCGTGGTCCAGGTTCGTCCAGTCGTACGTGATGTATTCGGTGCCACTGCAGCCCTTGCTCCGAGCCTTCAGTGCGATTTCCGCGGACCCAGCCGCCCAGGGCTCGTTGTCCTTAATCAGCTCGACTACACGCATATCGACCGAGTACACCGCCGCAGCCGCCGCCATCGTGGTGTCGCTGGACAACTCCAACTCCGCGGCAGGTGACGACTTCGACGACTCTGCGAAGGACTCAAGTACCTTGCCTGTTTCGTCGGTGCGCTCGTTCAACCCGAGAACGATGACGGGTTGACTCGGCTCGACATGCGCATCGAGTTCAACGACGTTGCCAGCCGCGTCGTAAGCACGGATCGTCTTGAGGTCGTTATCGTCGACGCTCTGAGGAAGGTAAGCGACGAGGGGCGCGAACTTGTCGGGGTCCCAAGAGTCGAAGTTCGACGGGACCGCGATCTGGAGGCGAGGCAACTCCCCGGCACGCGAGGTTACCGCGCTGCTCTTGTCTCGTCCGGCGACCTTGGCCGAGAAGGACGGGTCAGAAGCGAGCGAACTCCAGAGAGCTTCCTCATCGCCGTCGAAGCGCTTCGCGACGGCCTTGTGAATCGTCGATCGGAGATCAGCGCTAGCCGTGGCGGTCGCCAGCTTCTTGGCCAAGTAGTCCAGGGAGGAGTCGATCTCGGCATCCGTCGGCCCGCTGGGCGCCGCGCTCGCCGTACTTTGGCTCACCGCAGCGGTGCCCGCCAACACCAGACCGATGACGGCTAGGGCTGCGCCAGGTCGCCTGCTGGGTGCACGAAGAAGCTTTTTCATAGGTCACGCCTTCCTGAACGGGGGTGGGTAACCGACCCTAGGGGCCGTCCGAGCAGCGGCGCATGGTTTCTGACAACTATTTAATGTCTGCGTTTGCCACCACTAGTGTCGGTGCTTGCCGCAGTTGCTCGAGTCGCGTGACCCCCCTTGCATCTGCGGTTCGGGAAGGGCCTCCTGGCTACAGCAGGCAGTTTCAGACCGTGGGACGAACGCAGCCGGGGCAAGCGAAACTGGCTGAAGTTCTTTGGAAACGCGCGACACACATCGGCTGGTGCCGGACAGGAACAGGTTATGAACCCCACCGACGAGGCGGCGCCCGACAGTGAACAGCGCTTTCGGGAGCTCTACGACGCCGCCTATCTCGACCTTCTTCGCTTTGTGCGACGCCGGGTCCACGCGACGCACGCGGAAGACGTCGTTGGCGATGTGATGCTCGTGGCCTGGCGCCGCTTAGACGACGTGCCCGTCGAGCTCCCGGCAGCACGTGCATGGTTGTTCGGAGTGGCCCGCAAGACGCTCCAGAACACGCGCAGGCGAGAGGGCCGGCAGGATGCCGTCGCGGCGCATCTTGCAAGCTTGCCGCGCGGCGTCGTCGACGCCGGCCTGCCCCCGGACTTGGTAGCCGAACGGCTCGACATCGCCGCAGTCTGGCCGCGATTGAACGCCGTGCACCAGGAAGCTCTGGCCCTGGCGGCCCTTGACGGGCTCTCCGGTCCCGAGGCGGCCGTAGTACTGGGTATCTCACCGACCGCCTTCCGCCTCCGGCTGTCTCGTGCCAGGCGGTCCCTCAACGGTCTCATCGCCGATTCCAGCCCCACCGACGGCCGCACACCTTCCAGCGTTGCTTCCGAGAGGAGCCCCCGATGACCAAGAACTCGTCCTTCCAGCGAACTGTCGCCGCTTTGCGCGACCTCGATCCTGCAGCAGCTACCACCCTGACTGAGAATGAGCGCGAACGCGCCAGCGCCACTCTCGCCCGAATTGTGGCAACGCCTCGCTCCGATTCCGACTGGCACGCACCCATCCCTCGGTCACGTCGACGCCCGGTCCGAGCACTGGTCTCGGCGGGACTCGTCGCGGCCGCAACTGTCGTGGCGGTTGCCGTGCCGACGCTGCTCGGTGGACAGTCCGCGTTCGCCTCATGGACAGCGGCGCCGAGCCCCCTCTCGCCCTCGAACGAGCAAGCGGCCATGGAGGCGTGCCTCGCGAATATCGACCTGGATGCTGACGACGCGCGTGTGGTCATCGCCGAACAACGCGGCGAATGGACCTACATCCTGATCGAGGGACGCGGTGAGGGGTACTGCTTGATGCCTGACAGCATGATTGTAGGCGAGGAGATCCGCGCCGACGGATTCACCGGAAGCTACGACCCGGAGCGGCCGAAGGCACCCACGCTCCCACGTGACGGCATCTACGAGGCCGAAGCTACGGAATCCACGGTTTCAAGCGACAGCCGCGTGCCGTTCTCCAACACTGACAACTGGTACTCCCTTGTGGTCGGCTACGCCGGCAGCGATGTCACCGCCGTCACCGTGCACCCACCGTCCGGTCCCGCCGTCGAAGCGTCGCTCGTTGACGGGCGATACGCCGCCTGGTGGCCGGGAGGCGAGGTCAGTGGCGACAACCCCGACAACGGAAAGGGCTGGACCTACACCGTGACCCTCACAGACGGCACCAGGCACGAGGTGGGCGGCCGTCCGTAAACGCCGGCTCCCTCCGCACGCATCACGACGACCGGCTGACTACTGCGCAGCCGGTCGTCGTGATGCTCACAAGTCGGAGTGGTGTCGCGGACCGTGCCAAACACCTCACCAATTCGCCCTGTAGGTTGCGGCGCGATGTGCACGCTTGGGTTCAAGAGGTCCCAGGCTCCACCGTATGACTCGCCCCGGCGCAAGCGAGCGCAGCCCGATTCAGCGTGCTCTGGACGCTAGCGATCCTGTCCTTGTTGCCCTTGTTACGGGCAACAAGGGCTCGAGATGCACTCTTATGTTGCGCGCCATAGTTGGTCCGCTGTTGCCCACAGCAACGTTGAGCACGGTCCCTTGTTGCATGTCGGGCTGAATATCAGCCCACACGTAGGGCTGAGCCGCCTCGCGAGCGAGGTCGCGTTGTAGCGCAGTCTGCTCTCCCGCAGCAGCAACTTGCTCCAGCTGAATCTGGGTCTGATCGCGCGCCGCTTTCGCCTGCCGTGCTGTCGCTCGCGCAGCCCACCCGGTGAACGGCAACGCCAGCGCTGAGGTCACGAGAAGCAACAATCGCCAAGGCCAACATGCGCACACTCTGCCATGCAGGGACGACGGAGGATGGCGGACCGCGAACCCTCCGCGAGAGCCCGGGTTACGTCAAGCGAACTTCCGGTTCAGGAGACTGCGTGGCCATGCAGCCGAAGCAGATGCTCCACCTTGCCCTGCCAACCACGGCGATGTATCACGCGGTCGAAATTGGCGTCAGGGTCCGCGATGAGTTCGAGCCGGGGCCTGCTGCTGTCCGTCTCCCAACCGGAATAGAGCACGTACACCGCGTTCCCGTAGTCGAAGTTCTCCAGGACGACTAGATCAGCCTTGAACTGGTACCCCACGTAGCGCCTGAAGCCTTCCCGCCCGACGATTACGGCAGTCGGCCCAAATGCGGTCATCGCGTCGAGACGTTCGCGTAGCACCGCAGCTTTGTCGGGTCGGAGTCCTCCTCCAACCCTCTCGACGATCTCATCGACGGTCACCATGGGACATCCCTCTCCGACCGGGAGCAGTTCCCATCCGACGATCTGGTCTTGCAACCAGTCGTCTACCGAAAGGTCGGACGCGATCGCGTGCGCTTCGCCAAGGTTTTCGCGGACGAGGGACGCCGCCAGATGAAGGTCAGGAGAGTCGGTGTCGTTCCTCGAGAAGGCGCGGTTCACCCGCACTCCGATCTTCACCTTCCCATCCGCTTGGACCTGCGCGTCGACCAGCAGCGGCATCTGCAGGCCGTGCTGCGTCTGCTTCTGATAGACCTCCCGTGTGATCGAGACATAGTGCTCGCCCTTACTTGGGTCGCCGAAGTTCGGCGTGTACCAACCGCCGAAGTCCTTCGTGATCTTCGGCAGGTCCTTGCGAACAACCACCCGACCAATGAGGTTGAGCTTGGACCATCGGCCTCGTGAAGCTTCCGGCAGAACGGCTCCGGATGCGACGATCTGGTCTCCGCTCGCCTCCAGACCCAGGTGGGCGTACCCGCCGGCAGCGACGGTTGAGAACATCACGGTCTTGAAGGTCCCGATGAAGAGGCTGTCCGACGTGCAGGACGCGACCTCCGACCTGAGGTACTCAGGCAGCTTCCGGTATCCAGGCATTCAAAGGTCTCCCTTGGGCGCTGATTGTGCTCTCACCTTAGGGATCACACCGGCAGACCGTGGGACCCCTATTGGCGTTGCGGGCACGCAGCGACGTGGACACCTGCCAGCCCACGATCATCCGCGAGTAGACGTCCAGTACGAACGCGGCATAGGTCCATCCGGCGTGCGTTCTGACGTAGGTCAGGTCGCCACCATTGACCCGTCCCGCGAACTTTTCAAACTCGTGTCGGTAGGCATCACGGTCATGACTTGCTGGATTTGAAAGCCTGCGCGTCGTCGAGCAGGGTGTTCAACTGGTGTGCGACGGCAGGTTGGCTGCTCGCCAAGGTGGACAGCAAGGGCACTGCCTTCGAGCGCATGGCTGATCGCTCCCGAGAAGATCGCCGGAATCGAGTTGAGACCTTCACCACCGGATATTCGTTGGTTGTACACGCACGGCTTTCGGTGGCATGCCGCCAACTCCGATCGGCCCGGGAGCATGTGGAGCCGGTGGGGTCAGCCGCTCGACCCAGCGATGTTCCGTCCGTTTGAGTTGTACATCCAGCTGTTCGAGTTGTAGGCGACCCGCGCGAACTCAAGGTGCCAATCGATCTCTTGGACACTGCCAATGCGGATCGTAGGAGCCGAGTCGGGCGTCGACTCTGCGTTGCCCTTCGCTTTCGTCGCCCTGGGCCGTTCCTGGCTTGGGGTCTTCTCGTTGGCGGTTGCTTCTTCCCAGAAGAGCCATAGCGTCGACTCAAGCACCCGCCAGGAGTTCGCGACGATCGATGACGCCGAGAGGAAGCTCTGCAGGTTTGTTTCAGGATGGCGGAGGAGGATGCCGTGCGGCTTGACCTTCCACTCCCAGGTGTTCCGAATCGCGAACGCCATGATCAGGCGGACCCGGGTGGTGACCTCGTCGTCGGAGAGGAACCAGGGCTCCTCGTTGCGGTAGTCGTCGTCGCTCATCGCGGGACTCCCTTGCCACGGGCCCTGTCTGCCAAGGCCGACTGGCCCAACGGTAGACCAGCCCCTTGACGATGGGCAACCAAAGTCGATCGCCAACCTAGTCGCGACGACGAGGAGGTTTCGACAATTGACGTAACTCCGCGTGTCATCAACCCCTTTGGCGTACAATTTTCACATCTGCAACACGACCGCTCCAACGGCGACAGGGATTGACAATGTCAAACGCAATCAAGCATTCTTTTGCGGGTGAGAATGCCTGGATCCGTCGCCCGCACCGTTGCGACCACCTGCATGCGCGGGCGACGACGGCGAGCGCTCGGCTGACGAGACCCGATGCAACTATGCGCCCACCTCACCAAGGCGCCCAGCTCCGCACCAATCCAGAGCGAAGGGCAGACCCATGACTGACCTACTCGACCTTGCCGCCACTAGTACGTCGCCGACCATCGCGGTAACACTGGCACTTGACGCGCCGCTGCCAATGCCCTCAGTTCAGACCTTCCCGATGGCAAGTTCGGCGCGCCGTGGAGATGTGGCCACGGAGCGGGACAGCGAAGCCGAGTTCCCACTAACCGCAATCGTCGAGGTTTCCCTCCAGGACCATCCGAACTATCGGATCCACCCGACAATGCACGATCTCGTTGCAAAAATGTTCCAGGGCCGTGGACCGGTCATGGCCCAAGGGCCTAACGCCATCAAGGTTGTTTTCGGGGTTATCGGCCCAGACTTGGTCACAGCACAGGAAGACGCCCTCACGACCGCACGAGAAGTGCTCGCGGTGCTGAACCTCCCAGACTCCCCACTTAACTCGCTCAAACTCTGCCGGCAGCAATACTCAGAAGAGTTCGGCAGCCCGGTTTTGGTTGGTCTTCGCGAACTTGCAGCAATCCTGGGGGTCTCCAAGCAGCGCGCGCTGCAACTGACCCAGCGCGATGATTTCCCTCCACCGATCCAGAGGCTGCGCGCCACGCCAGTCTGGATCGAGAGCGAAGTTCGCGGTTACGCAACCACACGAAGGACCCTGCGCGCTAACTAGGGCATTGGGGGAACCGCGCTGTTGCTCGAGGTCCACCCCTCTGGTTCTTGGTCGATCTAGTCCCGGGAGAGTCAGGTTTCCCGCAAGGAGGAGTTCGCGGCGGGTGTTTGCCCGCCGGGCTGACTTGCCTCGCTTGAGGATGAGCATCAGCCGCTGTGTGCGTCGTTGACTACTTCAAGTCGCGGTCATGGCTCTCACGGCTGCCTTCATGACTAGTCCAACTTGATCGATGGTGTGCGCGTCACCCGCTCCTACAATCGACCGGACTGGCTAGACGGCGTCCCAGACCCACTGACGTTTTGTGGGAGCCCGGTTACTCCCCAATGGTGTGAGAAGGGGTGTAGTGCAGGCCCTCGAGTGCGGTTCGAGTACTGCGCGGATATCAGTCTGTGCCTCCGAAAGCACGGCTCGACGGGGAGCGTGCGCTCTGTTCTAGCTACTGGTCGTTGACCACGGCGGAGCTTGGCTCCGACCGTGGCGAAGCCTGCGACGCTCGCAAGTGGCGCCGGAACCGGCCAGCCACGACGTGCAGCACCGCAAGGCCGACCAACCAACCCACGATCGGCACCATGACAGTGGCCGGGTCGGAACTCTGTCCATCAATCTGGCCCGACAGTCCAAGTATGAATACAGCGATCCACCACAGTGGCGCGAGAACCGCGAAGTCGAGCACGACAGCGAACACCCAGCCAGCGGCTCCCGCCCCCGACGAGGCAGTGATCGCGCCGTCGAGGAGTCCCCCCCACCACACCTAGCACTGCCGCCGGCACAAGCAACCCCAATCCACACCCATCCCTCAAAGTCCAAGACGGGGCCCCAGTGCAACAACCCCGAGGCGATGAACAGCAAGACGGCGCCCAGCATCGCGAGAACGAGGTGGCGGATCAGGCCCTCACGCCCCACCAGAACCCCTCCTCCAGCAACGGCTTCACACACGGCCCTCACTCGTGCGGAGACACGTCGCCCTCCGAGGACACAAGAGCCAATCCCTCGAATGAGACCGCGGCGTCGATAGCTGCTTCGAAGTCCGCGATGTAGTCGAATCGCACACCGCTCGCCGTCGACTTGGCGCCCGGCAACGTCGCCGCGTACAACTCGTTTTCGCGCGCGATGAGATCCCTGCTGTTGGCATACAGTGTGACTTTCCCCTTGCTACCCTGGTAGACGAACCGAAGGTATTTTGGCCCTGCCTTCGAGCCCAGCCGCGTTCAACGAGGGCATGCGCCAACTCCCGCGATCGTGCGGGCTCTCGCGCTTCACTTCGAGGTCTCGCCGGCTGCGGCAGATGTGCGCTGCCAAGTCCTTGGCTTTGAGACTTGAGTAAGGACGGTCGGTCACAACTCTTTCTCTCCTGCGACCTTGTGAACTCGACCAGCTACAAGCAAGCGAACGCGGGCTGGCAGGCAGCGTTTCTCGCGTTCTATCGCCAGTTTCCCCAAGTTGTCGGAGACATCGCCAAGGAACACGACGCGACCGTCACTTTCGACCTGTGGAAGCCGATCGGTGACGAGCTGATCTTCTCCGTGGTCGTGACGCATGAGTGTGATGTCTACAGCGCGGTTCGTATCTGGCTCGCAGCGATGGCGCAGTACGAAGATCAAATGGCGACGAAGAACATCAACATGGGGGTGAAGGGCAGCGCGTTCATCGCGACCTTCCCTGGACCGGACAGCGAGTCGACGGTTCCGAGAGACCCGACGAAAGAGATCTCGGACCTCCACCCCGTGCTGCTCAACGACGACGCGTTGAAGGGGCGGCGAAGCCACACCGGTACCTCTTTGACTACTTCGGTCCAAGCATTGACACCGGGTTCCGTATCGCCAGCCAGTGCAGCCCGCGGTACTTCACGCTTACGGTCGAGGTGACGTGGGCGCTCCTCCTTGCCAAGCGCGAGAGCACCGGCGACATGCACCTCGATGACCTGGTCTTCAAGGGACCGACCGCGCTCAAGGGTGTCTGGAGCGGACGCGACTACCCCGTTTTCGCTTTGGACCGTCGATTCGACGACAAAGTCAATCGATCGATGAAGACGCTGACCAAGAGTAAGGTCGATGAGACCCAGGCCGAGCGTCTCTGTCGTGAGTGCGTGACATCTGACGGTTGGATGTCCGCGATCTATCTCCCGAGGTCGGGAGTGGATGCGCTCAAGTCAGAACCGGCCGACAGCCTCAAGGCTGTCCGCGAAGAGGCCTCAGCGGTCACCGGCGGCGAGACAGTCCCGCCTGGAGACCCAGACAAGGGCAACGAGCCGCCTGAGGACGAGATGCCGCTCGGAAACAACGGCGCTGACGAGGCTGAGTAGCACAGCAGAGGTACTTCAAGCGTGGCCGACAGGTCGCCGTGTCTACCCAGGTGCGGTCTTCCGACTGTCATGCCGCGTCTCCCAGCGGGAGGTCCGCGGGACGCTGCAGCGGCGTGCCTTGTTGTTCGACAGCGTAGTGAAAGTGACGGGGACCAACTGACCTGCGGGGCACAAAGCCGGAGGTGCGCGTGACGCTCCTCCGGTCGCGTGGCCGCGGCAAGGCGATTGGCCACTCAAACGAATCGCTGTTGCAGGATGCCGACTTGTCGGCCCATGCGTCGTTGCGCCGCTCATGCCCTGTCGTTGGACCCGACCATTTTCGTTCCTGCACTACGTCGATAGCTCACCGCCTCGAGCCCGGCATCGCTGTCCCCATCCGTTGCGTGTCCACGGTGGTGCGCCCGCTCACGCTGGCAAGTTGCGGTTGACAGAGTCAGCCAGCGGCGTGCCGATGCAGCAATGCTTTGCTACAAATCTGTCAGCCCGTCGGGAGTCGCCCCATCGGGGTTAGCCCGGCTCCGCAGCGACCTCCTCGAAGTGACCCCGAGACACGCACCAAATTGTTGTTGTCCTTCGCGCCCGGGAGTATCTTGATGGAACTCGTAGTAGGTGCGAGGTCACTGATACAAGGAATTTCCTAGACGCCTCACATATTGCAGTCGGCAAATCGTTAGCTCATTCACTCGCGAAGTGAGTAGGCAGACTCTTAAGTGAGTCAAACTTCCGCCACAGGCATGCCCTCCTGCGAGCCGCATTTGCTGAGATTTCTCCCTATTTCGCCCCGAACACATCGTTCGGGGCGATTCGCGTAACAGAGGGTCCTTGTGACACTCATGCGGCGAATCAAACAGATTACTTGGAAGTTGCAATCAAAGCTTCGAAGGCACACTGACCGGATGTCTATGAGGCCTTAGTTCAGCCTGCGCCAATGCTCTGAGAGGAGCAGCAATGTCGTCACAATCGGGAGGCCCAGGCGTCCCCGTTACCGGACGGGGTGGCTAGAGGTGGGCACCTTCGTCTCAGTCATGCGTGTCATCGCCGGAGCGCTGCCGTCGGCGCTCCTTGTTGTTGCCGTCTTCCTAATCTCGACCCTAGCCCTCGCGCTGGGCGAGGAGCGGCGCAAGTACGCGCTCGAGGTAGTCGATCGCATGCTGAAGCTCGCAGCCGTGCTGGTCGGCCTCGGCCCGACTCAGCGTGACGAGCAACTACAGCGCAACCGTGGCGATTGAATTCGCCAGGCGGGAATCCAATGGCATCGAAACCTTCCGGGCATCCCTGTGGACATCACCCCGAGGCGATCCGGCGGAAGCGTGCTCGCGGCTCCGTTCACAGTCAAAGCCTCAGGCTGGATGGTGCGCCAGTCTTCGATGTCGGCTCACG
>NZ_JBMCZA010000065.1:62636-64958 GCF_048654705.1 Nocardioides sp. CPCC 206348 | reverse complement strand
CCAAGAAGGAGGGCTTCGACGATTAGAACCAATCCCGGTTTCGCCTCGTTCGACGCGAGGATTGCGGCGACCACGACGACTACGACCATCCCGATTGCGACCGCCGTGTAGATCGCATCGAATCCGGACAGTCGCGTGTTGGCCCGCTCAGTCTGTTCGATGTGAACTGAACTGAGAGAGTCGTCAACGGGTGTATCCCCGATGAGCATCAAGAGCTTGACTCCGAGCGTGGTACGCAGCAACGCGACGCAGCCAAGGAGTACGAACATGGCGACGGCGGCCGGCCCGTGGATGTGCTCAGCGAGCCAGGTTCGATCTTTGACGAAGGCGACGAGTCCGCCTATCACTAGGGCAGGAGCAAGACCCTGAAGGGCCCACTTGACGTAGCCGCTCACATTCCATCCGCTCCCGACGAGCTTGGAGGGCAACACCGTGCCGACCGCCCAGGCAGTTAGCGCAGTGGCCAGGAGCGCTCCGACCGCATACTCGTTGAGTCGCGCTACGTCGGGATCGTAGGCGCCCAGTGATTCGCCCGAGCCGTCCTTGGGCCAGCATGCTGCGCCGGCCACCAGCAGGCCCAGACCGCCGGCGACATTGAGGAGTACCTGCTCGGTTAGGGTGTCGCCGCGGACCACGACCAGAAGACATGCGCCGGCAGCAAGTCCGAGGACAAAGATGGTTCGCGCGTCGGTGTACCACGAGTCGGAAATCGAGGGAGGCGCCGAGCCTTCGAACGCCAGGACCGAAAGCGGCGCCAGCAGTACTAGCGCGGCGGAGAAGATCAGCCCGATGCGGAGCGCGAAGTATGTCGACTTGAATTCACGCGAGTCGTAGCTCTCGATCGCCATGACAAGCTCCTTTGGCCGATTCCGAACACTGAGCCTAGGACTGGGCGCGCGGTCTCGTCTTCAGAACCTCTATACGCGGGAGTGTCGTCCGAACACGCTTACCAGCACCACACAGGCGACGATCGGGTATGCGACGAACTTCGAGAGGGCGACGAGATAGAGCAAAACAGCCATGTGCTCGGTCACGTCATTGCCGAGCAGGAATGCGATGAGGCCGTTCTCGATCAGATCCAGCGACGCGGGAATGACGGGGAGCCACCAGCGACCGGACGCGAGGGACACGATCGTCGCGGTGACCGCGAGGAAGGCGAGCACGAAGACGGAGTCGATCGCGAGGCCTACGCGAACCGCCTCGAATCCGCCCGCCGCGGCGACCTCGACCACGAAACGCTCCGGGCTCCCCGCCAGCACGATATGCGGCTGTCGCTGAAGCCCTTCGCTGAACTGGGCGGCTAGGCCCAGATAGAGCCAAGGCATCAGCAGGAGCAGAGCCTTTGCGCAGGAGCGAAACGAGGACTCTGACACACACACATTGTTTCGTGGCAGACCGAACGCGCAACCCGTCGACTGGATCTCGCTGCGCGGAGGGTGTGCAGTCAGCCAGGGGACGTGCCGCAGCAATCCGCCGCGTAAGGATCCCGAAAGTTTGGGGGTCAGGATTGCGGCCTGAGGGTATCGGGGCGCTGGGACGTACCTGTTGACAACGAAAACGCATTCGTTCCTTCGTCCGCGAACTGTCTGCGTCGCTGCAGGCCGCGGCTATTCACCCGTCCGATCGCCAAAGTCCTCATTGGGCCTTCGGACGAAGGTGAATCGCCGCAGGTCAGAGCCCGGTCCTCGGCCCACGCCCCATCGTTTCCCCGCGCCGTTCGTCGTTTCCCCGCACCGACTTCGCGGGCCCGTGGTCGTGGCCGTGGTCGGCCTGTGCACGACCGATCTTGAGGAGGAGAACGTCTCGAGGAGCCCTCTGGTCATGAGCGCGACGCAGCCGATGACCAGGGCCGCCCACGCCACCCGTGGGCATACAACTTGGCCTCGACTCACGGGACCGTCACTGGTTTGGGGGCTGACGCGACCGCCCACCGGCCCTTGTCCATCAATCGCAGCGGGTGTGACGAGGTAGGAGCCGGGTTCGGTGTAGGTGTGGGTGGCAACCGCGGTGCGGGACGCGAGACGTTGACGTGCTTCAGATCGAACTGCGCGTCCGACCAGTGCGAGCCGAGCGGCACAGACGCGCCGCAGATTAGTAGAGCGATTCGTCGGCGAGGCCCCGGACGATGAGCGGGCCGAGGATAGGGAGGGACTGGCAATCCTTATCGCGATGTACGTCTAACACCAAGGTCTCGTCCCCGACGTACACTTGGATGATTCCCGACTCCGAGTCCCAGCTGAAGTCGGGTACAGCGTCCGGCGGCGGCTGCCACCCCGATGCAAGTAGCTCGCTGCACTTGGTGACTTCTCTCCCGCTCGGGGA
>NZ_JBMCZA010000065.1:47216-62564 GCF_048654705.1 Nocardioides sp. CPCC 206348 | reverse complement strand
GCAACCAGAATCAGGGCCGCGAAGGTGAAGGGCACTACTGCCTGGATCCTCAACTGATTCCCGCCAACTTTAAGATGTCCACAATGGGAGCCGGGCATTCTGCGAGAACGAAATCGAGCATGGCTGCAGGATCGGCGACGAGTTCGCCCTTGGTCGGCATGATGCCTGTAATCAGACTGTTCACCGCTGCGACGCATTCCTCCACCCGAGCTTGGGTCACGCTCGTGACGCTGTTTACAAGCATGGGGCCGATGTCGCTAAGGAGCGCACAGGCGGTGTCTGTCACCAAGTTCAGGCGCAACGGCTCAGATTCGCCGTCAAATGACACCTCCGCCACCCCGGTCTTGAGGTCGAGATTGATTGCTGGCGCCGCCTCCGGCGCCGTCCAGTTCTGATCCAGAAGCGACTGACAGGTCTGGACCTCCCCGGAGGCCAGCTCGGCAGACTGGTTCTCGTCACCTTCCGATTCGGCTGTTCCGCAGCCAGACAGAAGTAGCGAGGCCAGGACAGTTGCGGTGCATACGAACTTGATCATCTCTCAGTACATCCAGTTCGGGTAGACCTTGCGGATTCCACTGTTGTCGGTCGACTGGTAGCCATCGATGTTTGTGAAGGCGCCGCCGTTGCAGCTGGATGTGCCGTCATTCATGATCGAGTTACCTGAGCAGTGGTGGCTGAGGCCAAAGGAGTGGCCCGTCTCGTGCATGATCAGGCGTCGGCGATATGCGAAGCTCGTCGAACTGGATCCGAACCGGGAATTATTCAGATGGACGATCGAGATATGGGTGCCGCAAGGATGCGGTTTCGCCCAGATCCTGCACCACGTCGCGGGAGCCAGGTTCGACACGTTGTAGCCACCGTAGGATGAGCCGTTGCTTCGAATGAAGTTGCTGGCGGGCTCGTAGGAAAGCTTGATGTCCGTGGATGCGTTGACCGCACCTGTGCAGTTCTGTCGCGACATCCTGATTCCCGATGGCCATCTGGTGGGAAAGTCGTTCACCGTGCTCTGCCTTACCAGGTCATAGGTCTCAAGCTCCCGGTTATTGCAGCTCGTCGAAGCCACGTATGCGATCGCCAGGTCGTGATGGGCGGCGAACCATACGTATCCGCGCCTGGGGTACGGCTCGTAGATGTGGTCTGCGTGGGCACTCGGCGCCACTAAGACGACCGGCGCCGCAGAGAGGGCTCCTACTACAGCAATGATCCACCGTTTCATTCAAGAACCTCCGAAGGCCGGGTTTCATGGCGGCGGAGTTGATGCCCAGTCGCCGGGCTAGTTGCCACAACTCGATCATGGTCATGTCTAGAACGGTCTGTATATGGTCAATTTTAGTCACTCCACGCCCGGTGGGCCTTGGCGCCGAGGTTGATCACCTCGACGCCAATCCGACGAGCGCCACGGCCACCGGCGGCCGCCGGCGCTGTCGAGGTCCCTTCACGTCCGACTCCGGGTTGGTCTGAGATGACTACTTCTAGGTGATCATTCCTAGTCAGGCGTGGCATGTGCTTATTGCCTTAAGTTGTCTATCTCTCCGCCGCAACTGAGCGGCAGTTCTTAAGACCATGGGGGTCTTCATGCAGGGAGTGACAAGTCGCCGGGCGTTGCTCAGAGTCTCGGCCGCTACAGCAGGCGGCGCCGGGGTTTTCGCCGCGCTGAACTCGACGAGGGGTCCGAGCGCGCTCGCCTCGCCCTTGAGTGAAGTTCCGCTCGATCTGACTGAGGGCTTGGTCGTCGCAGTTGGATCCTGGGGGCAGGACATGGTCGCGGTCGTTTCTGACGGTGCCGTGACTGGTCTGCGGAGATTTTCTCCGAGCAGTGACCCGGGAGTGTTTGCGGCTGCCGGCGATCTCGCAGAGTTCCCAGCCTCATTTGTCGCGATGGGTGTACTTACTTCATCGGAGACGGTGTCAGTCTTCGGTGGAGAATGGACAGTTGTCGGCGAGGACTCATTTGAGCGGGGCACGGTCGGCATTACGGTGCCTGACGTCGCCGCATCGGAGACGATCGTCGACGCGCCGTCGCTCGAGAACATCGACGTCGTGAAGATGCTTCCGCGGGTCTACGAGTATTCCGAGGCGACCGGGCAGTTGACGGCGCTGCCAAGCCCGGAGGTCTCTGGAGCGGACCAGGCAATCTTCATTGAGACGCTGTTGCCAGGATCGGCGGCGTTGATCGGAATTCTTGACGCTGAGGACCTCGAAAATGTCGAGGTCAGGTTGGCGCTCTGGGCGCTGGACGGATCGATAGCGCTCGGCGTGCCGATCGGTGTCGCCAGCGCGATCTTGGACATTGTCGTTCCTCCGGGCGGCGGTTCGCTATTCGCTTTCGCAGAGGAAGGGGAGCCGGGGTCACGGACGGTGACACCGACTCTGCTCGGATTAGTTCCTCTGCCGCTTGCATCGACTTCAGGGGAGGTCGTCGCATCGTCGCGGACGGCACTCGGCAGCATGGCGATCGTCCATGACAACGGGGTCTTTCGCCGCTGGACACCAATAACCGGGTGGGTCGAGTGGGCAGACCCGCCTTGGACTGGAGCAGACCGATTGGTCGGCGTTGGTGGTGGAGCGACCACCATGTTCGCAGTCACGAACGGCGTGGATGCGTTCCGCGTCGTGGAAGCCTAGGGAGCTGTCGCATGGCCAACTATTGTCGATACTCATCCAGTGACGTGTTTCGCGCCTACCTCGGGGCGACGAGGATCAATCTCCGCGAAAGGACCGCCTACTCCGGAGGGCAGGGAGTGTTCGCGTCGGCGGCAAACGAGCGTTTCAATGCAACCTTCTTTAATCAAGCAAACGTCTGGGCGCGCGAATACGACGACATGTTCTATAACTGGGTGCCTGGCGCAGGCCGACTCGATTGGATCGGGCACGTGGGCACGTATGGACACTGCGCTTCAAGCACGACAAGCATGCATCACACAGGGAGAGCGCTCGACCTGGCGCGTATTCAGTGTGGCAGCACCGGGTGGTTCGTCGACATGAACTGGTCGTGGAAGCAGGGCCTGATGCACCGGCGGCGTTACCTGTCCGCCGCTGCATATCTACGGCGCTACTTCAAGACCGTCATCCAGTTCACCGACGCCAACCACAAAGATCACATCCACTTCGATAACGGGTCCACGCTGGGTGGCCTGAAGACCACGTCGAAGGGCGATGTCACCATCATGCAGATGGCCTGCAACTGGCAGAACGGTGAGTCGCTGACTATCAACGGGACGTGGACCTCAGGGCTCGGGGCTGCGATGACCCGCCTCAAGACGAAGATGGGTATGAGTTGCCTCGACGTCTATGGCAATCTTGATCACGCCAAGATCTTCCTCGGGGTCCTCGCCTACGACGCCGCCAACAACCAGCCAGCGGGGCAACCGTGGGGTGTCTGTTGATCAGAGCACGATCGGCCCGTTGGGTGGCTGTCACAGCCCTCCTTGTGTGCGGTACTTCCGCCTGCGCGGCCGACACCGATTCGGGTGAACCACGGACGGAGCCGTCACCCTCCAACGGATCGTGCGGAGACCACCGAACAGTTGGTATGTCAGATCGCCCGTACACCGCGGATGAGTGGAGCAGCTTGATCGCGGCAGGCGAAGTCACGCGATCCGGTGAATCCGAGATTGTGTCGGTCGACCTGGGTTCGGGAAGCAGCGCCCGTTATGTCGTTGACCTCAGTAATGGCGCCCCGGCACTGGAGAGCCTCACCTTCTGTGTCGGGGCAAAGTTCGCAGAAACGTGCGCTACCACCCTGGAGTATGGGGGGCGTTCATACGCGCGGTTCGACTCACCGTCCGGTACCGGCCCCGGGGTGGGCGCCGGCGCCGGAACGGCCTCGTTGCTCGGATGCGGCGACAAAAGCCTGCCATTTGTGCCTGTGTTCACAGCCAACGAGCAACCTGTCAGCGAAGCGGTAACGGTATCGATCGACGGCTCAGTCCGGGTGTATGCGGCCGAAGGTCCGGGCGGTGCCTGAGGCTTCCACCCTCGACGACGGCACGGTCCAATCGCTGGCGCGTCGTCTCCAGTCTGATGGCAGCATTCGAGACACCTGCGGTTCCTGATGGGCGAACAGCTGTCGGAGACCTCGGTGATTTCGGGTTGCTGCGCGGGCTGGCGGCTTCGCCCCATTCAGGATTCGGGAGTGCGGCACGGTCCGATGTCTGGTTGGTCACCGCTCGTTGACATCCACTCGGTCTCGCCAGTAGGAAGCGGCGTCCGTTTCAGCGCGCAGTGCCTCGTACTCACCTGTTCCCTTCTGTAGTGGCGTCGGCCGTTACCGCACTATCTACGTGAGACTCCAGCCCCAGATGCAGCGCCGATCCGCTCAGGTTCTCAGCGTAGGGACGGACAGACTCGATGACAGTGAGCTTGTCGGGTTGCCGTGCACCAAGGCGTTGCGGGTGCGCTTGCCGCGGCTCTCAAGGACATCCCGCTCGATCACGTAGGTCTCGAAAGCGTGGAGTATTCGGCGTGGTCACTGATGCTTCTGAGCATTCGGTCAATCCATGCGTGAACGGATTTCGACCCGACAGCATGTGGCCCGCGCCCTTGCGACGACGCGACGTCGTCAACCGCCAATGCCAATCGCGACGAGCGGGTCCGGGGGTGCCTGTCGGGACTAGCTTCGGACCAAGGTCGGCTCTCCGAAAGGGTCGCAGAACGAACTGCCGGTCGGCATCATGCTCGCCGCCCCACCCCGCCGAGAAGGAGCCCTGGTCTCCCTCGCCGCCCAGATGGCGGCCCCCTGGAGGGACCGCCGCCAGGCCCTGTGGTGACGCGCGTGCCAGCTAGCGCAGGTGCCTGGAGAGGGTGTCATAGAGCGCTTGGAGGTTGCTGGGCGTCACGTGCCGGTTGTTCCACGCCAGCATCGCGTTGAAAAGTCCGACCATCGCCCGGGTCTGCACCGAGAACCACTCGCCATTGCGTACCGGCGCGATGCCGACCTCGGTACGGATGAACTGCTTGAGACGAGTGCCGAGGTATGGCGGGTCCGGGTAGAGGTCGGAGCCCATCACGGCCACCACCCCGATGTCGGGGTTGTGCGTCATGTAGGCGGCCCGGATGCCCGGCTCATCGAAGACGTCCTTGGTGTCGCCGAACTTGACGTAGCAACCCTCGGCACCGTCGGGATAGCGGATGAACGAGCCGGCGTCGTAGCCGGGGCTGACGATGAAGTAGGTGTACCTGCTCATGGTGCGTACTCCCTCCGGCTCAGCTGATCGCGGTCGGGTAGTCGATGGCGTCGACGTAGTGCCAGGCGATCGACCAGGAATAGCCGCGGTCGTAGTCGCTCTTGACCCAGATCTCGCCGGCGTTCTGGCCGATGATCTGGTCGCACCTCTTCTCCCAGTCGCCGCCGGTGCCGTCGGTCCAGTTGCACACGACGTCCCAGCCGACGATCAGCTTCGTGGTGTCGCGGAAGTTGAAGGTGTGCTCCCGGTAGCCGATCTTCCAGTCCTCGGCGACGTGGTCCCCGCGGCTGGCGATGGTGACCCCCGGCAGGTTGCTGGCGTCGTAGCCGTGGCTCCAGCGAACGGTGCCCTTGTCGGCGTCGATCCTCTGGTTCCGCTCCGGCTCGTTGTGGACCGCGGCCTGCACCTGCGAGTAGAACGTTTGCCGGTTGAGGATCGCGGTGAACAGGCCTAGCAACTCGGAGGTCTGGGCGGTCAGCTTCTCGATCTCGTCCGGGTTGTGGGGCAGCGCCGCCTGCTGGGCCTCGATCGTCTTCTCCAACATCTTGTAGCGCTGCTCCACGAGCGGCCGGCCGAAGTCGGGCACCGTGTCCCAGCGCCCGCGGGCCAGCCAGAACCGGTCGTAGAGGTAGGCCAGCTGGGAGAAGATGAGCGGGCTGATCGGAACCTCGCCGGAGAGCGCCGGATCGATCACCCGGTAGTGCATGAGGTAGGCCTCGAGCGGCTGGAGCGACCGGCTCTTGTCGAACCACGGGAGCAGGATGTTGAGGATGTTGCCGGCGGTCCAGCCCTCCTCGGACGGCGGCGTCGGGATCCCGCTATCGACGCCGTGGGCCGTGATCCGGATGCTGATCGTGGCGTTGCAGGACTTCGCCGCGCTCTCGAACTCGGTGCTGCCCTTGGCTGTGAAGACCTGGGGCACTT
The DNA here is from genome assembly GCF_048654705.1 of Nocardioides sp. CPCC 206348. Taxonomy (NCBI): domain Bacteria; kingdom Bacillati; phylum Actinomycetota; class Actinomycetes; order Propionibacteriales; family Nocardioidaceae; genus Nocardioides; species Nocardioides sp. CPCC 206348. Next base: position 56,454 of record NZ_JBMCZA010000065.1, on the reverse strand, counting down.
CGGCCGAGAACTTGAGGCTGAACTTGCGGCGGTCCTCGGCGGTGTGGAAGTGGCACTGGTAGAGGACGTAGAGCACCGAGGCCGAGCGGTAGCCCGCGATGAAGTAGTCGCCGTACTTCTCCCGGAAGTCTTGGCCGGGCTCGACGGCCAGCTTGTAGCGGTCGTGCGGCGCGAGGGAGTACTGGCTGCGGTTCACCGTCATCTGTGCGATCAGGGTGACCGACAGCTCGGAGACGGCGAGCGAGTCCAGGAACGACGTGCTCGCGCCGACGGTGATGCCCTCCATGTTGTAGGAGCCCTCGACCGACCCGGCGACCAGGCTGGACACGTCACTTTCGGACTCGATGAGGGAGTAGACGTAGGTCGGACTCATTTGCGGCTCGTCCTGCACCTCGAACGGCTCGACAGCGCGGGCCCGGAGCTGTCCGGTCACGGCGTCGACGCCGAGTCCGAGACGGTAGTCGCCGTGCCAGGGCTGACCGATGACGGTGGTGTTGAGCAGGGTGGCGGCTGCGGGTTCGGCGGTCTGCTTCATAGCGGTGCCTTTCGGGGGTGTAGGAGCTGGCCCGGCCAGACTCCGCGGCCCGGATCACCGGCGGATCACCCCGCGGGGGCGCTGATCACGCGGCGGTCACCGCAGGTGTTGGACCCGCTCCACGACGCTGTCCAGCCGCACCCAGACCCGGGTCAGGTCGCGCCGCGCCTGGTTGAGGTCGGCGAGCAAGGCGTTCACTTCCTCGCGTGCGAAGTCGGTCGGCGCCGCCAGCCGCCGGAAGAGCTCCACGGTCTGCGGCATCGGGGCGACCTGGAGCACCCGCTGGAGAGTGATCCGGCAACGTTCGAACTGGCTCTCCACCAGGTCTTGTCGCCCGCTGGCGGCGTAGGCCCGCATCAGCGCGCGGTGGATGTCCTCACGGACCGGCTCGACGTCGAGAGCGCGCTCACCCAAGCGCGCAATGCCCTCGACGTCGGCAACCGTGCCGTAGTACCGCACCAGGTGGCTGAGAGCGATCAGGTAGAGGTTCTCAACCCGGGCCCGCGCGCCGAGCACCCACTCGTCTTCGACGGTCGGAGCGAGCCGGCCACGATAGAGGTCGACGGCCTGCTCCAGCCGTTCGACCTCGGCGACCGTGATCGCGTGCGGCGACAAACGCACGACATCGCCGACCAGGTCGCTGAACGCCCAGACGTCGACGGTGATCCGCGCCGCATCATCGATGCCGATCGTTTGCGACCCGTGCGGGGTGACGATCAGGTCGTCACCGTACGCCGCTCGTGTCTCGTTGTTCAACCGCCAGGCCGCCGTGTTGAGCCGTCGCCGAGCCAGCGGCGGCGGGGAGTCCGGGTAGAGGTGTGCGGCGGCGACGGAGCGGATCCGACCCGAGCGTGGCCCAAGGGCGAGGTATGCCGAGAGCCGGGCCGCGCTCGACGTCAGCGGGTGGGCGTTGCCACCGAGATCGATCGACGGGACGCCGAACAGACAAAGGATAATCCCCGAGCCCGGCATCGCTGTCCCCATCCGTTGCGTTTCCACGGTGGTGCGCCCCACTCACGCTGGCAAGTTGCGGTTGACAGAGTCTGCCAGCGGCGTGCCGATGCAGCGAAGTTTTGCAACAAATCTGTCAGCCCGTCAGGAATCACCGCCTCAACCAGCCCGGTGCCGCGGCTGCGGCGACCAGTTCACCGGCCCCCACGGGAACACGGCGGGCAGCGGACGCCGGTGACGAGGGTGAGGTCGCTGCGGTTGCACTTCTCAGCCGGCCCCCATCCGTTCAGGTCCTCCAGTGCGGCCGCGACGAGCAGGCGCTCCTTCATGTCCTCGAACGGGATCGTGACGCCCGGGTACGTTCGAACCGAGTTCCAACAACGGCCCGGGGGAGGATCTTCTCCCAGGTCCCTGAGCGGTTGTGGATGACATCCGAGACCTCGCATCTGCCGCCCCTGGAGGCGGCCAAGGAAGGTCGCCCAAGTGTCATTCCCGGCGCGGGCTACCGGGTAATTGCGGCTGCCGTCAAGCACATGCCCCGGCGCCTTACCCGCGTGGCGCAGCGTCGAACGCGGTAGACACCGAGCCTCGCGCACCTCCATGCGGAGGGTGCGCTCCAGGAGTTCGTCGAGGGTGATCCTGCGGCCGTCTGCTCTAGTTCTGGCGTGAGACTTGACCGCTGCGATGGGCTCGCAGGATCGCTTCACGCTCCTTGATCTGGGCGTGGGCGGGCGGTACTGGTTTGCGTCCGTAATTGAACGCGAGTGCGGCGTACCAGGTTTCGACGGTGATTCGGTTGCTGACGGCGATGGTCATTGCTAGGAGCATGGCGAAGGGTGCGGCTTTCCTGGGGCCGATGGCTCCTCGCGACAGGTCTGTGCCGCCGTTGGGTCGTTTGAGGATTGAGTTGTAGCGCTCGTTGGCTGAGCGGGGGCCTCGGTACCAGTGAGCGTGTTCCCAGGTGCCTGGCATGAAGTCTTGCCAGGTCTTGAAGGCGTCTAGTGGGATGTTCAGTCGCATCTCTCCGCTGTCGTTGTTGCAGCATGCTGGGCGCTTGTCGGAGGGCAGTTCGACGGGCGCGTCGGGTACGGCGGGGAGGTGTGCGAGTTCGGGATCGTCGAAGTCGTCGAAGATTTCGCAGCGCGCAGTGCCTTTGACGGCGGGGCAGGTGACGGTCACTTGCATGACCGGTTCGGCAGGTTCTGCCTGCTTGCCTTGTCCACCGCGCTTCCGGTTGGTGGTTTCTCGGGGACGTCCGCTAGTGGTCATCTTCATTGCCTTGAGCCGCTGCTCGAGTTCGTCGTGGGTCGCCAGTTCCTGGACGGAAGGGGTTCGGAGCGTGAGTTCGGATCCGGGTTCGCTGCCGGGCAATTGCAGCTCGAGTCGTTCGAGTTGGGCCCGGCTCGCACCGGGGCATAGACAGGATCCTCGGTAGAGAAGCGCGCCGGGGGTGCGGGTGCCGTCGTCATTCTTGACCGCTCCGACTTCGTAGAGGGTGGTGCGATTCTTCGCGTAAGTCGTGACCAGCCCGTACGAGCGAGCATGCGAATCACGATTGAGGTTGGGGCCCTTGTACCCGCCGTCGACGATGATGTACTGCTTGCGGTTGGACGGCCGCGGGGCACGTAGGCCGTTGCCTTCAATGGCATCGACGATGTTGATGACGGCGTCGGAAAGACCGCCTGTCGGGTGGTGGATGTCGGCGGCGAGACACAGGTCTGGCACAGCGTGTGGCTGGGTGCCGCGCGCTGCGGCGATGCCTAGGCTGAGCCCGACAACGGCGGGCGCTAGTCCCTTGTGTGGTCGGCTGTGGGCGTGGCGTCGTGCGGTGAAGTTGCCGGGTGCGATGTTGGGCGCGAGGTCACCGAGCCCGACGACGACGTGGGTTTCGTCGACAGCAATGTGTCCCTCATGGTCAACGAGGAGCCCGTCGTGGATGCTGGTTCCCGGGTGTCGCTTGTTGTTCTCGTGGACCAGGCTGGCGTGGATGATGGCGTTGACGAGTTCGCGTTTCAAGGTCGTCCGTGGAGCGAGGTCCAATGACTGGGCTGCCTTCGCGACATCGGCCTTAGTGGGGCGGTTCCTGCGGCTGTGGTTGGCCGTGATGGGCGTGTCATCCATGGGCGCGTAGAAGTGGTTGAAGGCGTCCCACATGCGCTGGTACTCGGCTTCGCTGGCGAGCTTGGCTCGTCGGATGCCTGCGTCGTCGGTGGTCGCAGGTCGCATGGCTAACAGCCGGTCGGGCGTTCGTAGGGCACCGAGACCGATGATGTTCATTTGCTCGTCGGAGTACCTGAACCAGAGTGCGTCGTACATCGCCTTGTAGGTGTAAGAGGTGCCGGCGGCAACGAGTTCGTACATGGCGCACGCAAAGCCGTGGGCCGTGTACTGGCCGTGCTTGCGCGGCGCTCCCCTGTTGGTTCGAGGCCCTGCGGCGGCGGCAAGTCGATCTTCCAGTTTGGCGATCTTCATAATCGCGTCCGCATCGTTGAGGTGCGCGTCGGTGTCGTACTGGGCGGTGTGGGTTGCCGTGAGGTGGATGGTCATGATGCGTCCTGTAGGTGGGCGTAAGTGCTGTCGAAGGCACGGACGATCTCGATGGGCGTGAGGTCGGGCATGTAGGGGATGAGGTCGGCAAGCAGGTTCGACGCTGCGCCGACTCCGCCCGCTTGAGCGACGGCTGGGAAGGGGACCCCGGCGACGAGCGCGTCACGCATCCAGGTGTGCCGAGCGCGAACGATCTTGAAGTCGTTGAATGCGCTGGTGTGCTTTGCGAGTCGCCACACGAGGTCAGAGATTGCGTTGGCTCGTCGCCCGACGGTGGGCCGAAAGAGGAAGTGCCCTGGGGCCATTTCGCGGCTCCTCTCCAGGAGCCAGCGTGCTTCTGCGCCGTAGACGGGAACGTCACGGACCCAGTGCTTACGTGCAATCTGGACGACGACCCGTCCGCGCCGGGCATCGACCTGGTGGGCGCGCATGGTGTGGATCTCCTCGGACATGCAGCCGGCTCCGAACGCGAGTGCCAGCATTGTTCGGGCCTCTTCGCCTTGCCAGGTGTCGAGTGCGTTGGCCGCTTCCCACAGGGTGCTGCGTTCGGGGTAGGTGTAGGGCGCTGAGGCTGGGGTCCGGGCGAACTTGGTCTGTCGAACGGCGCCTTGTCGGTGCAGTCGGCGCAGTTGTAAGGCGTAGGTGCCTCGGGTGCGTTCGGTGACCTCTTGCTTTCCTTGTTTGAGGAAGTCGCGAATCATGAGTTCGTTCAGGTCTCGGTCGGGTCGAAACTCGCCATCTCCTGTGCGGTTGCGGGCCCAGAGGGCGTAGGCGATGCCGATGGCGAGGAGTGCGCGGTCCGATACGGGGCTGCGGTATTCGAGTTTGAGGATGAGGTCAATGACTTGCGGTTTGACGGCGGCAAGTCCTGCTGTGGGGCCTTTGGACGCTGTGCTTTGGAGCGTGGATCGCCGTTGGGTGTCGCTGATCGGAGGGGTGCCGCAGATTGCGTAGTCGGCGATTGGTGCCGGTTCTACCGGTGCAGCGCTGCGTGGAGCGCTCTTGGGTTCGACCGTCAGGTCGTTGGAGGCGCTACGGGCGTCGGGGTTTCGGTCGGTGGCAGCGATTCGGATGCGCGCCTGATGGAGTTCGGCGTTCCGCTTCTCCAAGGCCAGTGGGTCTTCTGTTCGACTCCGTTGCACTTCTTCGGGGGAACGTCGACGCCGTGGGGGCTTGTTCTGGTGGTCGGCGGGGGCGCTCATCGCGAGGTACCTCCGAGTCCGAGGTGGAGTGCCTGTTCCTTGAGGCTTCCGTTGCAGCGGGTGGTTGCAGGCTTGCGAGGCTGGACGTCCGCGGGGTTGGACGTCCTGTCGGTGTTGACCTGCATCCTTTGGGGAGCAAGAGTTGTGCACATCGAGGCGTTCTTCTTTCGTCGATTGTTTGGGGGCGTTTCGGTGGTTCCGGTCGTGTTCTCGACCGGGCGCAACTTGGGGCGAGAGCAGCTGCTCTAGTCCCGGGAGGGCGAGCTGCGTTGGTGCGCAGGTCGCCCTTCTTTGCGTCAGAGATGTAGCGGATCTGTCACATGACGATGAGGGGTTCCGGTTGCCGGGTCAAGCAATCACACTCCTGTCGTTTCTCTCGGCTACCCGGGTTGGGTGCCATTCGCCGCTCGTCAGCAGCTACGAGAAGAACTGTGCAGTCCGGACGGGACATTGCGCGTTAGAGACGCATTCGAGGACCCGACGGCAAGCCCGACGGAAAGTCGGGCTGCGACCGGTGGTCCACATGAGAACGACCAAAGGACAGCGCGATCGCGGCCTCGTTTCCGCAGCTGGCAGGCGACAAGGGAGCCCTTGGAAGAACCGCGAGTGGCGTGTACGTCTGCCGGAATCCGCTGCAGTGCCACTGCGCCCGACGGAAAGACCGACGGAAACCGACGGAAACGGTCTCGAACCGTCCGAGTTCACGTGATCATGGATGCAGCACCCACACGACAAGGCCCGCCATGAACTACATCGCCATCACCGAGGGCGTCGAGTACGACCCCGACCGGCACTCCCCCACGTCAGAGCCTGTGGGCGATCCGACAAACCCGCGCGACATGAGGGTCCAGCCTCAACGGCGATCAGCCCAGGACGGAACGCCGTACTGCGGATGCTGTCCAACTGCGCTCTCCAGATATCGGACTGGACGACCCGGCGGCATGTGTAAGTCCTGCGAGGCAGAACGCGAGCAGGCACGGAAGCAGGAATACGAGATTCGCCGCCGCGACGCCAAACGAGCCCATGCCAGTCCCGTCGAAGGTGGCTCAGCTCAGCGGAAGGTCGTAATGAACGGCGAGGATGCCGACGAACTCAAACAGATCATCGACAGCCTCACCCGGGCCGTCGGGGACGCGGCCTCGCACTTCCAGGACGACTACGACGCCGACACTTGGCAGCACAGGCTTCTGCTTGCATCCAAGGAGCTCGTCCGCTGGCGGATTGCCACGCTCCGGTCGGCACAGGAACCGACGGACACACCTAAGGGTGCCGGTTCTGGCCCCGCCGCGGATTGATGCTGACATGCCCAGCCTTGCAGGCGAGAACCCAGCGGAGTCCCCCAATGAATTGGCTGAACTGCTCGGTCCGTTCTGGTCCGAAGCAAGAGTACGCAACGCACTCGGCGTTCTGACACAGCAGGACCTGGCGTCGCGCCGCCGCGATGGATCAGTCCTGGGCCTTGAGAGTTCCGACGGAGTCGTGGTCTACCCAGTGAGCCAGTTTCACCGCCGGCCCGATGGATGCACTGAGGTGAAGCCAGACTTGGTGCCCGTGTTGCAGACACTCAGCGAGTTCGACCCATGGGCCGTGGGTTTGTTCCTGCAGACACCTGCTCCCGAGTTGGACGACCTCACTCCTTTGGAGTGGATGCGAACAAACAGGCCCGCGGAGGGGCTGGAGCAGCTGGCTCAGGTCCTTGCACGCGAGTGGGCGGGCGGCAATGTGTGACTCGGCCGCGCATCGCCCGCCAGTCCCCCAACCCAATGCAGGAATCCATAAAGTGCTCGAGTGGCGGTCGGCATGGGCAGCATGCGAGCGGACATGCGGCATGTAGGCAAGTTCTCGCGCACTTCCTCGCCCCAACAAAGCTCAGGAATCGATCGCGTCCAAAGCGTCTACTTCATCACGCTCTACGCCCTTGATCGAGCTAGCACGGCGTTGTAACAGTCTCGATGCGGGCACAACGATAAGGGTCGCAAGCGCTCCGCCCGCAGCGCCCACCAGTACGTCCTCCAATGCGGCGACCCGTCCCCGGACAGCAAATGCTTGGGCCCCCTCGATGCCTAGCGGCACAAGTGCCGACACGGCAAGCCCAACAAGCATCTGCTTCCGCGGCCGGAACCTCGCAAGCACCAAGATCGGGACGGGCACCAGCAAGAGCAGGTTGCCAAGGAGTTGGGCGCGCTCAGGGCCGTAGGTGAGGTCGCTCTCCCAGAGACTCCATTCGATCCGAGGCTGATACTGGAGGTCGACGTATGCCTTGGGCGTCAAGGTGACGACAGCGACTGCGAGAACGTAGCCCAGCAAAAGCACTTCCGACGACGCGACCCAAAGCGGCGTAGTCGAACCTGCACGCCGAAGGAAGCGAGCTCGAATCCCGACCGCTATGGCGCCGGCCGGTACGGCAACGAGCGCGAGCAATGCCAAGTCTGCGCCAAAGTCGCGGACCAGGTTCGTGGGATCCAATGTCGTCCTTCCAGATCACTGATCGGGCACATGTCCGAACGCAAGGACCCGCCACCTGGCTACTGGACCAAGCGACGGGTCCTGCGACCGGTGCTTAGGACCCGCCGCTGATGGTACGGCCGTTGTAGGCGACCGACCCGTCCCAGGAGTACTTCTGCGAATCGCGGTGCGGATACAGAAGCGTCATCTTGACGTACAGATCGTCACGCTGATTGACCATTGACCACTTGACGGTTCCAGCGCAGTCGATGATGTACTTGTCGCCTCCGATTTTGGTGTCATCGAACGCGTCGGCCTGGAAGAGTTGCATTTTGATGTCTGGCCGGTCATCGCCGGCGTAGGTGTTGCTGAGCCTGTTGCACGGATACATGTTGCGGACGCTGATGTAGACGTCCGCTTCCTTCGAACTGTCGAACTCGCGCGAGTTGATGCAGCAGTACCCGCTGAAGGAGTAGTCGAAGCCGCTGCCGACGGCCATTGCTGAAGGCGCGACCAGAAACGACGTAAACAGCGTCATCAGCGCTGCCGCTATGGGAACTACAAGTGTCCGCTTGATGCTCATACGGTCTGATCCTTGCCTAGAGGGGCCGCCCCACTTCCCCGCGGGACAGATCTGGGCAACCTATCACCTGTCTAGATTTGCCTAGCGGAGGTGTTGGGCGAGCGGCGCGAGACCCGCTGACTCGACGACTTGATGACGCAGAGTCGACTTCCGCAGTCGAGGTGAGCGCCTCTCGGGCCGGCACCCAACTGCATGTCCGCGTTCGCTGGGCCCACCCAGAACCTGGGTGGCCTGTGTCCACTGGAGATGGACTAGAGATGGCAGGATTTAGGCCGGCTGGCGGAGTTGGCTCACCTCGTCAGCCGGGAGTGGTTGGCCGGAACCGGATGACACCCATGCCGAGTACGCGCGCCGTCTGACCTAGACGGAATGTAGCGTTTTCGCTACAATCAACGGACTGCCGATCGCTCCTTTGGAGGCCCCATGTCGCTCGACGTACACGAACCATTGCCGCTGAAACGGTGGATCCGAGGCACCCTCCGCATCCACTTCACGCACGGTCACGTGGCAGAAATCGAGGTCGACCAGGCAACAGCTGACCGAATGAGACGCAAGGTCGACGGACTCGATGGGCCTGACTTCGTGGAGGCCGCCGGGGTTAGTTGGCTCCAGTTTCGCGACGATGCAGTCGTGCTCCTGGAATGGGCACCCGGTGCCGATCTTGGTTGGGGACCAACCTCCCCAGAGGATCGTCAGAAATTAAAGGAGAACGGGCATCGCCACGGCGTCCTTCAGAGTCTCGCTGACATCTGGGCGGAGTCCGGCAAGGACCCGTCGTACTGTCCACACGCAATGATCCACCTCTTCCATGCGGCCTGTAGCGACCTGTCACCCGACGACTGGAAGAACCTGGCTCAGTTCCTTGAAGGAGAGTCCGGCGCCCAAGTCGTCAGCGACGCGGAAGCATCCCTTTGCGACCGGGACTCAACTGACAAGGCGAGAGCCCGGAAGCAGTCGTCCCCGTCCGAGTCAGAT
>NZ_JBMCZA010000065.1:12853-47147 GCF_048654705.1 Nocardioides sp. CPCC 206348 | reverse complement strand
ACGGCGGTCAATCCTTGAGGACCAACATGGAGGTGTCACCCGAACTCTGGAATGCACGCGTCACCAGACTCATGGATGCTGGCTTCAACTTCGCCGATGCAACGACCTGGGCAAACCTCGACGTGAGGTGCTCGACTAGGTATCTGGTCATCAGCGCCGAGGAGTACAGGGATGCCGGCTTCTGCGTCACGGATGCCATCGCCTGGCACATGCGGGAGATCGACTCGAGCACTGCGGCTGGCTTCGCTCGCGGCGGCTGGCAACCAGCTTCCTTCGACGAACTCCACGACACTCTTCGCGCCGCACTGAACGGCCTCGACAAGTACGGGGCAATGCGTCAGGTGTTTGGTGCGCTCGACTGGGCAATCAGCGGGATCTCGCGCCCCCTCGTCCTCCTCTACATTCGGGCAGGCGTCGACCTCAGCGAAGCCCGCAAACTTGAAGCCCGTCGGCAAGCAGGAGAACCCATCGACGATGCCATCCGATTCCTCGCCGCCCTGTGCGAACCGCATCACCGTTGAACGAGGCGTTCTGCCCCTCGGCAGGAGGGCCACCCATCCCGAACCCAAATCCGGCTGCACTGTGTTGTCGGCAGCGAGGCAAGATGGCTGCCATGGTGTTCTGGGAGATCGCAGGCCACTCGATCGCGCTCACAGGCGACGGGCTCTACGACGACTACCCGCCTGACTGGGCTGCGTTTCGTTGCCTTGGATGCCCCGGGCAACGAGTCGGCGATGCGGACCATCCCCTGTGGCGTGCCGAAGAAGTACATCCGGACAACGTCAGGTGGGACAGCGAAGCAATCTTGGCTGCAGTGGTCCGGCACCTGCGAGACGGCGGAGACGTCGTCCCCGGCGACGTCGTCGCAAGTGCTCGAGCGCTCGCCGCACTATCCGGCCAGTTCGACGAAGGACTCCATCTCATCCAGGACCATTTCGGGGGCGGCGAACGCCAAGACCGGTAAGTCCCGGACATGCCAGAACGGCCCGACCATTCTCCTCGAAGAACCGGCACACTGCGTTCAATCGGCAACGTCGTACCGCAGCGCCCTGTCCGTTCAGAAGACGGCACACCAGAGCCATTCGTCGACGACGTCCCCGCGGCATCGACAGGGCGCCGTTGATCCAAGGTCCGAGGCCGTGCCCCTCAATCGATGCCGCGGCCATTTGACGACCGGATGACCGCCATCATGGGTCAAAGAAGGCTCGCCGCCCCTGTGACCGCGCTGGCGAGGTCGGCAACATCCTGTCGCAGGTCTTCATGACTCCGCGGGATCGCCTTCATCGATCCGTTGACAAGGATCGAGACACCGTTGGCATCTTGGTCCATGACCCAAGGTGAATGCACCACACGATTCCGCGCCTTGTTCGCCGTTCGGGCAACGGCGACCCAACTCGACAAGACAACCGGGTCGAGGCGTCCGCAGTCGCGGCGGGCGGCAAGTTCCGTCAAGACCTGCAGAATCGCCCCCTGTCCCATCTTGCTCGCAAGAAGACGGGCGGTCGATTCAGAAACGAGCAGGGCCCGCGCCAGCACCTGAGCAGTGCACAACTCGAGCTGCTGACTCCTCCCAGTGGCTTCACCAAGAAGTCTCAGGTGCTCGTCATGATCCATACCCGAAGGCTAGTGCGCCCCGCGAGCAGGACACTTGGCCGAGTTGGTTGGTCAACCAGGAGAGTCGCCTACGAGTCACGGTCCTCGAAGTACCGGTCCAACTCGACCGCTGTAGGACCGCTTTGCCAGTTCGCTGCGAATGCCATCGCTTCTTGCAAGATGTCATCTCGCACCAACCGCTCGCTGACGAGCGACCGGATCTTGGAATCGTGTTCGGAGTCTTCCGACCAAAGGTTGGGACGGGCGACGAGAAGTAGGCCACGCGGGCACTCGATCACTGACACGAAGTCCTGTGACCTTTCGAGCGCTGGGCGATCTGTCAGTCGTTCCAGGGTCTCGTCAGAAACGAACGTCACCGATCCAACGCCGCGAAGCCAACGAGGTGCCAGTCGAAGGCCTGCTCCGAAACAGTCGGGTTCTAGATCGTCTTCCCACGGCGTTGCACCCCTGTATCCGGCGAGTGCCTGAGGCGAAGCTTCTGCGTAGTGGACATGCGGATCGTTCGACGCTATGCGTACCAAATCGATCAGGTGACCCGTGATATCAACCTGGTCGGCCGCGGACAGTTCGGCGACGAAAGTTACATCAAGGCCGAGGCTTGTCCAGTCGGGAGGATCGAGGAGCGCCCAACAATCCGCTTCATAAACGAATGGAAGGTTCGGAGCAGCACCACTCGCCTGACCCGACCAGCTGAGGCTGCCGTCAAGCCCGAGAGCCAACAGCTTGGCGATCTCGGCCTGCTGCGCGTCTTGGTTCCGGTCTGACGTAACCAGCTCATCCCGCGTTGGATCCCAGCGAGATAGGGTCATCTTCGGCACTGCGATTCCTGACGACGCGATCTGTTCGAGTATCCGATCGCATGCATCGACCCACGCTTCGACCAAGTCGGGCGACGAGGGCTTACGACCTGAAACGAGAACCCCACATCGCGCGACCGGAAGGTGGTCGTCGATGGTCTCCCACGGCGGCGGTAGCTGCTCATTCACGTTGCCATCATTCTCCATCGGGACAGCAGGTTCTCACCGCCGAAGTCAATAGGCGCGCGCTCCACTCGGTGCGGAGATGCACGACGTGCCGCCGCTAGGCAACTGCATCGTCGTCGACATCCAGGATCTGATCGGTCAGGCTTTGGCGACCTGCTCGCAAGTTTCGGGATCGGTCGCGAGGACAGGTCGGCGATCTGATGTCCTTGATCGTCTGCGGTCCCATCGCCCGACAAGCCGGACCGTAGTTTAGAGCGAACTTCCCGCGCGGCTGGGGCATGCCACAAGGTGGTAGGGCAGGTCACGAAGCCACGGCGGTGAAGCGGCCCGTACCGTCAACAAAGGATCGGACTGTCTGGGCCTCAAGGGAACCGCTCCGGCGTCGCGTGACGTACGGGGTGGCTTCGCCGTTGACGAACAACTTCTCAAAGCTGTTGTAGAGGCCGAGATACTCCTCACCGACGAAGTTGCCCGTCTCGCCTGTCTCCACAGGGCAGATCGACACGTGTGACGGCCCCATTCGACCGTCGAAGTAGCCAAGTTCCCACGGCATCCAGCGAGAACGGCTTGCGGCCCGAGATGTTGCGTAGATCAGGGACTTCGACTGCCCCATTCGATCACGGACCACAGCCGCGGTGGCCGCGGAGACGTGCGCCCGATCAAGTTGTCGATCGTTAATCCAGTCCACATAAACGCTGTTGCCGAGACTCTCCAACCACCGCTTCAGCCCGTATATAAGTTGAGCGTCAACGACGCTGTGGCTGAGGAAAACGTCGAACGACTCTCGACTAGTAGACGCCGACTTCGTGAGCATCCCCTCGGCGGCGCTAGCTGTAATTCCGCCCGCCGCTTGGCGGAGGTCAGAAGTGGTGAAGTAAGCCAATGAAGTCTCTCTCGCTTAGTTCATTTTCCGGCGGGCTGTCGCTTCGCTTGTCGATCTGCCTCGGCTGAGAGCATGGACCGCAGTGAAACCTGGACAGACCGATGGCATGGGTCTGCTTGTTCGCCGAGAGGATGCCCGTCTAGTCAGGTGCAGTGTGCCCAGACAGCGATCGCAATCCCGACGAGCATGAGCGGGGCGTAGACGGGAGCGACGGCCCAGGAGCGGATGTCTTCCCAGTCCGGCCAGTAGTTCACTCTTGAACCTGCGGGACCGGCGAGAGACGGGTTCAAGGAGAATGTCGGGATGTCTCCTCCGGAAGCGACCTTGTCGTAGAGCTTCCGGAAGGCGCGCTCCTGCTTCAGATAGTTCGCGTCGAGTAGGCCGAAGACTAGGACCGCCAGTAGTCCGAGGACGGCGACCCAGAACTGCTCCTTCGTCACCGCGTATCCGTAGGTGAGGGTGATAATCGGCAGCAGCCAGGTCTTCGACGACGAGGACGCTTGAGACATCCGGGTGACGATCGCCTGAATGAATGACAGGTGTTGTCGCCGGTCATCCGGTGAAACGTCGTCTGTCGAGATGGGCAAGAGCGACTGCAGGAGTGCCAGGGTCGCTTCCTGGGAAGCATCGTCCTCGGCAGCTTCCGTTGGCCAACGCAGCACCATCCGATCGTCGGTCCATCGGGGCACGACATGGAAGTGGACGTGTCCGACTGTCTGGGTGGCGACCTCGCCTGTGGATTGAATGATGTTCATCGCGTCAGGGGAAACCGATGCGCGGACGGCTCGGGCAGTCCGGCGAACCGCCGCGCCCAGTTGTCGGCTCTCGACGTCAGTGATGTCGACGAGGTCCCCAACATGCCGGTTAGGAACCACCAACGTATGACCGCGGGTCGCCGGTGTCAGCGGGAGAAACGCGGTCACATGCTGGTCCTGGTACACAACTTTCGCGTTCGCGTCAGACCCGCGGATGATGGCGCAGAACGGGCAGGGCGCTTCATTCACGACTGAATGACGCCCTGACTCGACCACGTCTCGATATTGGCGGCAAGGTTGTTGTACGTACCTTGGCTGTCGACCTTGCCGTACCGGTCGAGCTTCGTGGGGTCGAAAATGGGGACGCCGGTGACTCCAGCCGTGGAGAACGGGTCCCCGCCGACCGAGTCGACGGTCCCCATTGACGACAGGCCGTGGATACGGATACCGAGGAGTGGCCTGTTGTCGGCCCAGGCCTTCTGGATCTCGTACTTGACCCAGGGGCGGTTGGCTGTCTCCTTGCCGATGAGGACGAGTACGGCCTTCTTGTACGCCATCTGCTGATCGATCCACTTCTGGATGGCGGCTGTTCCGCCCTTGCTGACCTTCTCCCACTCTTGGGAGTTGAGGATCGGTTGGCCCTCGAGGGCGTTGATGTTCTTTACCAGCTGAACGCGATGGACGTCGCGCGTGTAGTGGAAGCTGTAAAAGACGCTCTTGGGCATGGCGCAAGTCCTTCGGTCTACGGCGGCAGCGATGACGTCTGCCGGTAATGGCCAGCCCCGACCCTTCATCGTCGTCACATCAGCGCGGTGTTGGCGGAAGAGCAAGGCTTTCGGCAGATGTTGTCAAGTATGCCAGACACGTACAGTCATCATTGCCAGAACTGACTCTAAGACGCCGTCAACCGTGCTTGGGCGGGACAGGCGGGCGGCAGTTCCACATCGCTAGGGCAGCCTCTGGCCGTATCAGAAATGGCCCACCCAACTCGCGACACGGATCTCAAGGGGCCGCCTCGATCAGTTTCAGTGCCTTTCGGGCCTGAGCCCGGATGTTCTGGTCCGGGTCGTCCACTGACCTCGTCGCGGGCGGCCGACCACCTCATCTTGCCTAGCCCCTCAATCGCAAACGCAGTCACGGCGCGATCGTCCAGTAGCCCGCGCAGAACGTCCGGCACTCGGGGATCCTTGGTTCTGGGAAGTGACACGACCACTTGCGATCTAGTCCATCCATAGGCTCGCTCCTGTGCCAACTCAATCAACACGTCAGCCAGCCACGGCGCGGCGAAAACAGCCAACCCCGCGCCCGCGGTGAACCGGATGTCATCACGCATCGGTCCCGACTCCACAGGACGCATCGGGTCGACCGCAGCCGGAGGATCGCGAAACATGTCGACCAAGATCAGGGCTACCTCACGGGGCGCCCAGCGGACCGATAGCGTCCGCATGATATCCAAGATCAACGATAGATAGGTCACTCGCGGAAGCCACTTCAGCAGCACAGGAATCGCCGTCTCGTACCGCTCACCCGGCTGCTCTAAGCGACCAACCACAGGGACCCGGTATCCAAGTTCAGCGAGTTCCTCGAGAAGGGCACCAGCAGCCTCGGCGTAGAGCGCGCGTCGGTCAGCGACACGCGGACTCCTGGAACGGGCGGCTTCCGCCTCAGGGCTGTTGAGCGCCGCACGAACCTCGGCATCGCGAAGTCGTTTCCGCCTGACGCCTTCTTCGTGAATGGCGATTGATCGTTCACTTTGCGAGCTCCACCAGGTTGATTCGGCCGGCGACGACCAAGTCAGTCAGCGGGCCGGACAACCGGGTGCCGCCATTGGGTCGAACATAGAGGCTGAACTCGTATCCGAGGTGATCGGCATACGCCATCGAATCCTTGATCTGGGTCGAGAGGTGCTGGTATCCGACGTTCTTGACTTCGCCGACTACACCGGAGAGGTGGTCGATCTCATCAGGTATGCGCGGCTTGGTCATGCCTTCGACGTGGACTGTCTGGGTGTTCTTAGCGATCCTGCTGAGTCTTCGCCAGCTTTGCCGAGATCGTTCGGTTCAACGCCTCCGCTGCCGCATCCTGTGTTGTGCACGAGGACGTCGGCTGTGCTGACGTGGTAGGTGTGGATGTCTTCGACGGTGAGGTTGTAGGCGAGGTCGCGGTGGGTGGTTCCGGGGTCGAGGCCGACCACACTGATGCGGTTCCACTGCTCGTCGATGACCTCGTCACCGGTCGTGAAGTCCTCCGGGCCCTGCCATGCGGGGTCGGTGGCGTTCCAGAACGGGTGGTCCTCGGTGGTGACCAACCTGTCCGGTGCCCCGTCGCCGTCGGCGTCGACATCCAGGATCAGGTCGGTGAGGTCGTCGTGGTGGATCCACAGGTGTGTAACGGCCTTGGCGACCTGCTCACCGGTCTCCGGGTCAGTGGCGAGGACCAGGTCGAGGCCTACGACGAGTCCTCACCCAGCATGACTCCTTCGACCGTTCCGCTAGGGGCATACAACTCCATCCTCAGCGTTTCGATCTGCGCACCCTCGTCCGCGTCGATCATTGCGATGCCTACCTGCTGCAGGGCATCTCGAAGATGGTCCAGCGAAGCACCGATCAGAGCGACACCCTCAAGCGTCACCTGTGCAGGTTCGGCAAACTCGATGGCGACGGCCAAACCGTTCGCGTCGTAGGAGACCATCGGTCCTGTCTCAAGGAAATGATCGGCAGGTTGAGAACTCGGAGTCCGTCGGAACTCCCTGTACGTTCCGTTCGTCGCGCGAACGTCGTCCCGTCTCTGGCCCAACCGCAGGCGGCTGGTTCCACCGGAGTCGATCACTGCAAAGTCCATCTAGAAACCTCCTGGCGGCAACGAGTCGATCATGTCAAGAATCGCATCGTCGTACTTCCCCGGGAACTTGGAGATCACATCGTCGATGTCCATTTGGACCGCGTCGTCAAAGCGACCAGCCTTGATCAGGTCCGCCTGTTCCGCCCTGTAACGCCCTCTGCGTCGGCCACTCCGAGCGCTGCCATGCCGATCACCGCCGTGCCGACAGACACCCCGAGCCCGACCACCGGCAGTTCAGCGAGCAACCCGACGGCAACTCCAGCCCCAAGTCCTTGCAGCGACCCAGATTGATCCTTGAGTGAATCGACAACACGACGAAGGTCGTCGACACTGCCAAACGCTCGCGATTCAGGTCGACTGACATCGCCCTCAAGAACGGGCTGGCGAAGTCCGCGACACCATTGGCCAGGCTGCACGGGGACGCTCCCGCCGCAGGCTTTGCGCAAGCCTCCGCACTTCGGCAGATCCCCGGTCGAAGACCCTGACCCCTGAAGACATCCCCCACTTCGCTCGCTTAGCGAGACCACAGGACTCGTAGACAGTTTCTGACACCGCTGGCATTGTCTATCGATGTTGCTAGTAGTCGAGTCGAGGCATACTCGATCAAGTGGACTCTCACCTCGCGGCGCTCAGTCGTTCCATCGATGCTGCCGAGCTGGGGCGACGCATCCGGTCCGCTCGACTCGCCGCAGGGCTGACGCAGGCGCATCTGGCCGACGGAGAGGTCACTGCCGCCTACATTTCGCGTATCGAAGTCGGCCAGCGCCGACCTGGCGTATGGCTACTGCAACGCCTGGCGATGCGGATGGGTACAACGCCACATCAGTTGTTGACCGGAATGACTACACATGAGGCTCGCCAGTTGGAACTTGCCGTTGAGCATGCCGCCGTCGCGCTCGCATTTGGCGAAAGTAGCGACGCACTGAGCGGAGCCACGGCTGCGGCCGAACGCCTTGAGGACTTCGGCGATGCCGCCTTGTTGGCCGAGGCCATGCGGATCAAAGCAGAGGCGCATCGGGCACTCGGCGACCTCAGTCGAGCAATCGAGGTGTTGGTCCAACTCACTCGGGAGCCAACACCGGATATGAATACTCTTCGCTCGCTGATCGTCCTGTGTCGGTGCTACGGCGAACGCGACGAGCTATCCCGGGCCATCGCGGTGGGCGAACTGGCTGATCGCATGGCGGCTCGCTTGGGTATCGACGGGCTACCCGAAGCCCTCCAACTCGCTGCCGCCCGAGCGGACGCGCATTCTCGTCGGGGGGATCACGTCGTTGCCGCAGAGCTTTGTCGGACAGCGCTCGACGCCGTCGCGAACGACGGCTCTCAACTCACCCAAGCCGCGGCCTACTGGGACGCGAGCCTGTCCGAGTCCCTTTCGAACGGCGCGACGCCTGCCGCCATCGAACTAGCGAAGACAGCCCACATGCTGGTTGACATCGTCGCGAGCCGTGAGACGGCCGAGCACATGCTTCGCTTGACGAACGACAGCGAGTCTGTGGCCATGCCGCCTCGGCAATAGAGGCCTGGCCGCTTAAGCCGAACATCGGTGCAGGATGTGAGTCGTGCCTCGCTAGGGCAGTACCCGCCTTCTCAGAGACGGGGTTCACTAGAGACAGCCCGCCGACAGGAGGACGAGGCACAATAGGACACATGGACCTCCGATTGGCCGAGATCAGCCGCACCATTGACCCTGTCGAACTGGGCCGCCGCGTCCGGGTAGCACGCACCGCTGCAGGCATGACGCAGGCACAAGTCGCCGCGGACGACGTGACCGCCGCCTATCTCTCCCGGATCGAAGACGGGCAGCGTCGCCCAGAGGCAGGTCTCCTTGAGCGAATGGCCGGGCGGATGGGCATCGGCCTTCACGAACTGCTGACCGGCGTCACTGCTGACCGCACTCGCGCCATCCAGTTCGCCTTGGACAACGCCGAAATCGCATTGGCCTCCGGTGACCACACCAGTGCGCTTCAGCAAGCATCCGCGGTCCTAGCTGATGCCGACACCGAACTCCCGAAGGACCTCAAGGCAGTCGCTCTTCGTGTCCAGGCGGGGGCCTTCGAATCAGCTGGTGACCTGAGCGGCGCGATCGTGATCCTGGAAGAGCTCACCTCGGAACCAACCGCCGACGTCAATTGGCTGCGATCCCTCATTGCGCTCAGCCGCTGCTATCGCGACAGCGGTGAGTTCATGAAGGCAATCGCGGTCGGCGATACAGCGTCGGGAACGATTCAGGAACTCGGACTCGAAGGCCTGACCGAGGCGATCCAGTTGACCGTCACGGTCGCGGCGGCACACCACCGACTGGGGGATGTCGACGAGGCCATGCGCGTTTGCATGCGAGCCCTCAACGCCGCAGAGAAATACAACTCGCCAATCGCGAAGGCCTCGGCGTATTGGAATGCCAGCATGGTCGAGAACACCGCGCGTGGCGCGACCGCCGTGGCCACAGATCTGGCTCGCAAGGCCCTCGCCCTCTTCGAAGCCGGCGACGACAACCGAAACCTCGCGAAAATCCGAGCCCAAGTCGCGACGCTGCAGCTCTCACAGGATCCGCCGGACGGTGCCGCCGCACTGAAGACTTTGGAGCACGCCGAGCAGGAACTGACTTGGTCCGGCGCATCTGCTTGGGAGATCGCACTCCTCCACATCACCCGAGGTCGAGCCCATCTCACACTTGGCGACCACGTCAAGGCTCTGGAGAACATCCAGACGGGCTTGGAAATGGCACCCCCGCAGGCGCCTTTCCTTCGGGCTTCGGCCGACGCTTTGAAGGGCCAGATTGCGGCAGCTGAGGGGCGCGTCGACGATGCGCGCGCGTTGTATCGCAACGCCGTCATGGAACTAACCGCAGCCGGTTCCGACCGGGGCGCGGCCCAACTATGGTTCGACCTCGCAAATCTTCTGACCGACGTCGGCGACACGGAGGGCGCGCTCAAGGCCTTCCGAAGCGCGGGCGCATCAACAGGACTGAGGGCCAACGTCAGCGCCGTCGGTTACCGGGCCGAGACGCCTGGATCCTGACCTCGTGTGACCGATCGCCAGCCGAGCCCCCAGCACAGCAGTTGCTGCCCTGGGGGCTCGTGGGCATTCAGCAACAGGCCCAGTCAGCCCTGAGCTGGCCACCGTCGGCCGGCGCTGCAGTCACCCCGACCCCGGTGACCAGTGCTGCGGCGAAGACCGACACGACAATGCGCTTGAACTTGTTCATTTCGAACTACCTCCAGAGTCAGACACATCTGGACAGATGTGTTGACAAATGGAGTTACGCGAAGTCAGGCCGTCGCGATAGAGGTTTCCTGATGTTGTTGTCTAAAGTTGCCAATGAGGCGTTCGGCGTCCCGGGATGCGAGACAAAGTGCCCTTGAGGCGACCGGGACCACGCGGGCCTGAGAGGCGCGAGCCCACCACGCCTGCGGCGGCGATCGCCGCCCGGGCGTCAGACAGAATTAGTCAGGTCAACGGGCCCACGCCGTGGCATACTGAGATCACTGCGGCCGACACCGAGTCGGCGCCTAGAGCGGAGACATGTGATGGCCCAGTCCAAGGGTGTATTGCCGCGCCGCGAAGACCGCGAGGTCCTCTACGCGAACCCGGAAACGTCGGCGTACTTTGTGGGGGTACGTCTGGCCTCGCCAACCAGCGATCTGTTGCGCGAGTGGTTCGGCCTCGTCGACATCGCGGTCAACAATCTGGTCGCCCGGGTGCCGGCCGCGACCCCGCGCAAAGATGGCAAGGGCGACAAGGTCGCATCCATTGCAGTCGGTCTGTCCGCACGCGTGTTCGATCTGCTCAACGCCGGCATCACGCCGGACCAGCAGGTCGAAATCCCCGTCGGCGTGCGCAACGACACGGCACCCGCTACGGGCTGGTTCGGATCCAGTCCACCGAACCACGCCGACGTCATGTTCTACGTCGCATCGACGCGCGAAGCGCCCGTCCACCAGTTTCTGCGAGCCATCGCGAGCTCTTCTATCGTCGAGTCCATCGCCCTCGATCGAGCACATCAACGGCCCGACGCGACTGAGGTATTCGGGTACAGGGATGGTCTCCGAAACGTCCGCAGGAGCGACCGCAGCAAGGTCGTGTACATCAACACCGGTGGCGAACAGCCAGACGAACCCGCGTGGTCCGATGGCGGGACCTACATGGTGTGCATGCGAATCGCGCAGAACCTGGACCCGTTCACAGCACTCTCCCCCGCTGAGGCTCGCGACGCCGTCATTGGCCGCACCCCAAGCGGGGACCGGCTCGACCTAGTCGGGCAAGCCGTCGACCCGCACGACGAGGCCACGCCATGGGCTGACTCCGTGCCAGGTACGGCACACGTCCGCAAAGCCGGCCCACGTGGAACGCACGACGACACCCAGATCTACCGTCGTGGCATGCCGTTCATGGGAGTCGAGAACGGCAAGCTCCTCAGCGGGCTGCACTTCTGCTCGTTCCAAGCCAACCCCGCCCAGTTCGAGACCATCTTCAGTGACTGGATGCTCAATCAGAGGTTCCCGAACCGCCCCGACGGATCACAGCCCGGGGTCGACGCACTGTTCACACCAGGACCAACAGGACCGCTCACCGAGATCCTCCACGCGGGGCTGTACTTCGTCCCGCCCTATGACTCGGCCGGACTCTCCTCGGTCCTCCAGCCCACCGGCCCATCGCGAGCCCAGAAGCCCGGACGCCTCGCGATTACCAAGCGCGTCCTCGATCCGACCGACGCAAACGCACGATTCGAACGCGGTGGGTTCCACTTCCACCTTGAGGATGACGCCGGCTCAGCCGTCCCAGGATCAGAATTCGTCACGGCATCTTCAGGCCGGGGCGTGTGCCCCGCCGAACTCGAGATCGGACGCACCTACACGCTGGTCGAGTCCGCCGCACCGGTCGGACTGGTGGTTAACCCAGTACGCCAGCCTGTCCCAATCGACCGTCCGAACGTCCACGCAGTCGTGATCAACCAACTGCAGCAGCCGACCTTGACCTACGGATCTGTGTGACCGAGGCGCGCAGACCTGACTTCGAACCGACAGCAACCACCCGCACCCCGAAGTCACCCCAGCCGCCTGCTCCCGCTGACCAGCTCGCGGCCCGGGCCCCCGCTCCAACCGAACCACCGTCCTGCGGTAGCCAACCCGCGCACATCAGTCTGACCCGCGCGTCGCCAACGACACGCTCGCCAGCCCACGGCAGCGAAGCACGAGGCGCCCGCCCCGGATCCAACCAGGACGGGCGCCTCACCCTGCTCTTGACAGGAAGTCCCTACATATCAGGTGTACCCGGCCAGCGCGTTGGCTCAAGTGCACGGCCAACGAGCCGTGACAGCTCAGAGCAGATCTCGTACCACCGTCGCGATCTTGTCGAATGCTGCGGCGATCGCGGCTAAGGCACTCACCCCGAGGACTACGTTGCGTAGCTGCAAGGGAAGGGGAGGATAGGTGTGCTTGGCGATATCTTCGTCTACCTGCACGTCCGGCAGTTCACCCAGGACGGCGTCGAGAACGTCGACGAGACGTCGAGAGACATCTGCCGCGGGTGAGGCAAGGCCGACCAACAACAGTGCCCGCGGAGCATGGGTCCTACTCCCTGCGGGATAGCGGTCTGCCGCGCGTTTCAACGCAAGCGCTGCAACCCAGGCAGCCTTTCGCTGCACTCGGCGCATCTTCTGCTGATCGTGCTCCACGAACCAGAGTGGATTCATGACGGCGTCCAGCCCGTTCGGACTCCGGTTGCTTGTGTGGTCCGGGTCGACCGCGTCCCAGCAGGTGGCAACCAGTTGCGCCAGCGGATCCAAATACGTGAGGACGAGGTCCAGCAAGAAGATCGAAACGACCAGCAACATCACAGCAGCAACGAGTACGAAGGTGCCCCACACGTCGCGCTCGCGAATGGTTGAGACAAGTATTCTCGGGACCGGCAGAAGGAGAAATGCCAGCCCGATCGCACCTGCGGCGCGGCGGCAGGACAGCCGGGCGGCCCTCCATCCCGCGATTCGGGCGTTCTCCCCATGGTGTCCTAAGAGGTTTGGACTGGCGCAGCGTTCTCCCCATTTGGCGACGCTTTGGCGGGTGAGTCGGCACCAGACCCGTTCCGCTGCAACTGCTGGTGCGGCTAGTGCGACGAAGACTGCCCAAGGGTTCAGCCCGGACCACCCGTAGATGAGGGTAAGTACGGCGAACTGGAGTCCGAGAATTAGACCGCCCAGCGCGATCGGCCAACGCCCGTAGCGGATGGCCTTGTTGACGATCAGCGCCGACCTAGTCAAGGGAGCGGGGGTGCCATCGGCGATTGCTCGTTGGAACGCGGCGCCGAGTTCGACACCCTGAATGACGAGGCAAACGGTGAGGCCCAGGACGGGCCACACCGCAATCACCCTCAGGTATTCAACCAGTTGCTGCACGGCCGGCCCCTCTTTTCTGCCACCTCGGGACCCTGAAGGTGAACCGAGAGGCAGGTTCATTGGTCGCTAACTGACGCTCAACGGTGCTGCCGCCGCCATTGGCCGCACTGAGACGCCCACGAGTCGCCAAGGAGTGCCATCGCTGGGTCAGGTCCCTGCGCCAGTTTGTAGAGACACCGCGACCGCTTCGTGCTCAGGTCTTCTCAGTCGTCGAAGTTGGCGTTGTCGCGCCTGCTGCCGAGCGCCGCATTCGCAGAATCCGCGGATTCGACCGATCACCTGATGTCCCGGCACCCGCGTCCACGGCTGGACGCTCCGCGGCGGTGGCCCCGAATCTGGAGCCTGAGCGTTCGCCACGCCTGCGTCCCTGATGTCGCGTGAGGTGGGCGAGGGATCACTTCTTGTCGCGCGGCGGATTCGGGTCGTTGCCGGGCGCCACGGTGTCGGAGTCGCGGATCTTCCCGTCCCGGCCATGGATGCGGACCTCTCCCCCGCCGGCGTTGTTTACGATCTCCTTCGCCCGGGTGATGGCTTCCTTCTGCGTGTCCTTGTGGTCGCTGGCCCGCTTGGCTCCAGGTGCCTTCACGTCCCAGCCACCGTCGGGGTTCTTCACTACGTGCCGGTTGTTGTCGCCTGTCATCTGACTCTCCATCTCGTCACACCCCCGGATCCCGGGCTGCCGTGGCTTCGCTAAGTGAGTAATATTGTGACAGATTCAACCTATACAGAACATGTCCGACCGGCATTCGGTCGGCCCTGTCGCTCATGGTGACGGCAGTCGATTCTCGCTCTGGTGGCATTGGGGTCAGCGATGTCAGCAGGCACCGAGGAGCTGGCTCAGCAGACGTACCTCGTTTGGTCGTGCAGGCGTTCCTCAACACTGCAGAGCGGCGGCCACACCCAACACGCAAGAAGAGTCCCGCGCCCAGCGCCAGCTGGACCAGCGTAGCCACGAGTAGTTTCCACTGGCCGTCCCTCAGCAGACTTCGTCAGAGGTGGGCCCAGCCGTCGGCGCGGCCGCGCCGAAGCGGCGGCCGTGGCGATGCTGCCGTTCGGCGGCCTCCGACGTTAGCGTCGGAAGCCGGGCGTTCGGCGATGTGCACAGCTAGAGCAGCGCTACACGCCAGTCTTCACTGAACGTAGAGACGTTCAAGTCGGAGCAACGTGTTGCTGTCTTGGAACCAACGATTCCTGGCAAGGCCATCAGCGGACTGAGTCTCCGCTCCGTAAGTGCCGAGAGTGTGCGCTAAGAAACGGCGACCAGTCCTGTGCGAAGTGTCTTGTCGGACGGATCTAGTCCGTAGGTCAATCTGACGGGCGTGTTGGAACCGGTTATCTCCATGAGCGGAACGAGCGGCTGGAGTAGTAGGTCCAGAGCACGGCAGACAGTCTCTGGGGCAGCGTCACTCCTGATGTCGGCGACTGCTCGACGATAGGTACCACCATCGAGCTTCAACTCGAGGACCGTCGTCGATGCAGCGTCGCCGCTTGCGATCTGGTACTGCATCAGGTCGTAGTCGTACCCGTCAACCGGAAGTGTCACCTTCCAACGGTGAGTCGCGGTAGCGATCAACACCCGTCGGAAGTAGGGGTCTTCCTCGACGAAGATGTGGGGGGTATCAGA
This sequence comes from Nocardioides sp. CPCC 206348, assembly GCF_048654705.1. Lineage (NCBI taxonomy): Bacteria > Bacillati > Actinomycetota > Actinomycetes > Propionibacteriales > Nocardioidaceae > Nocardioides > Nocardioides sp. CPCC 206348. Next base: position 32,050 of record NZ_JBMCZA010000065.1, on the reverse strand, counting down.
GTTAGTTCGGGCACGCGATGATCGGACCGCCGAGCTCTGCGTCATGTCGTCCATCATGCTGGTTCTATCGGCAGGATCTTGGACCCGCGCCGTTCCCTGAGACTGTCGAACCGTGGACCAAAGATGCAATCAATCCTCGGTGAGAGTGACGAGCCCGAGTTCGACGAGGAAGGTTCCGACCTTCTCAAGTTGAGCGTTGTTGATCTCCCAGTTCTTCTGTTTAGCCAGTTCTCGAATCTCTTCGAAGCTGACCGAACTTCCTTGCTCGTCAGTGATGAAGTACGTCTTGGCCGCAATGGAAAGCAGGCCCTGGTCGAGCGATCCGATGGTGTCAAAGAGACTGTCGACGGTCTTCTTGAGGTCTGCCGCAAGGTCCGGTTCCTGTAGTTCGACAGCACCCAGTCGTTGACGCCCGGACTCGGTCAGTGAGTAGGTATACCTGATGCCGGGATATCCGCGGCGGTTGACGAAACCCAGGTCAGTCACGGCTTGATTGATCAGACCTGACAGCACGAGTGCTTCGGTTTCTTCCTCAACCGTTGATGAGAATGGGCCGTAGTAGAAAGCGCGGTGACCAAGATTGAGATTGGTCTTCAGGCCGGCAAAGTAGGCGACCTTCTGAAGGGAGGTACGACCGAACTCGGCTTGGCGATCGGTACCGTAGCCAATGAGAGACAGGATGATGTCGCGGACGTTTGCAGTGTTCATATGCTTCCTCCTTCTTACAGTCGCGCAGATGCTTCGGCGATCAGCATCATCGACTCCTTGAACGCCTTTCGGATTTTCTTGACCTTCACCTGACTGAAGGGCTTGTCAGGCGGCTGGATGTAGGCGACCACAGTGATCTTCGGCACCTGTTCAGTAGTAGTGAAGATGTCGGAGACGTCGTTGAGAGGGCGGAAGTTGCCGTCGACCAAGATCGGCACTTGGCTATCGGGAAGCCTGAGGCGGCTTGCGCCACCGATCGGACTCTTGAGGCTTTCCCAGTGGAACACAACCCACTCGGGGTCTACCCCCGCCGCTTCTGCGACGACCTTCTCTGCCTCTGGGACGACCGACATGGCCTTCTTCTGGGGCTTCACAGCATTGCCAGCCAGGTTCAGGCCAAGATCCTGTTCGAGTTCGGCGTGACTTAGACGGCACGTTTCCTTGAGGAGGTGGCGAGTGGTGAGCCCGCTCATCATTGCTCTTGCCCGCGAACCGTCCGGTGCGTCAAGGAGCGTCCGGATGACGCGTTGGTCGTCCCAAAGCAGGTACTCCGCGACGTATGCGTCGTCCGGGACCTCAGGAGGTTCGAAGACGACACGCGGCAACAGTCCTTCTTCGACGCCGAAGAGCATGGCTCTAATCAGCATCTTGTCTGTCGCCACCCGTGTGCGGTGGCCGTAGACCTGTCGGTGCATGTGATACCTGGCGAGAAGGAGCTCCTCGACCGCATAGATGCCCTCTGCGTCGAACCCGAGGTACGAGCCCTGTATGTCGGTGACCTTGCGCATCGATTCGACGACCTTGTACATGTCGAAGCGACCGTAGTTGACTCCGCAGAAGTGCGAGTCGCGTAGCAGGTAGTCGAGTTTGTCGATGTCCGCCGGGCCTGCGATGACATCTCGTTCGAAACTGCGCTTCTCGCCGTGCCCCTTGCCGGAGAGTAGGTCGGCGATCCAGTGCGAGAGGTCCTTGCCGAGGGCTTTGGCGACGGGATCGTGATGGAGGACGATGGCCGCGCTGATTGCCTCATGGATGTGTTCACGTCCGGTGAGTTCTTCGTAGACCATCTCGCTGACGTGAGAAAACGCCCCGTGCCCGAGGTCGTGACACAGCCCAGCCGCGCGAAGCCGTTTCGCGTCCTCGTCGAGGACTGTGGCGACGTGGCCGGCGATGTGCGCTGCTCCGATGCAGTGTTCAAATCGGGAGTGCCGGGCACCCGGATACACGAGATGGGTGAATGCAAGTTGCTGGATTCCTCGAAGCCGTTGAAACGCCGGGGAGTCCACAACTTTCCACTCGTGGGGATCAAGGTTGATGAGCCCGTGGATCGGGTCCCGAACTTCCCGGCTGGCCAACGGAGACTCCCACCTAGGCATTTCGGGCCGGCTGACCCGTGGACAACTTCAGACATCCTAGGCACACCTTTCTGCAAAGGGAGGGAATCAGTCTATATCGAACAGGCGTTCGATTCAATCAGGAGGCGAGAACCACGGCTTCGTGGCGCACTGGCCACAGCCCTCCCGTTCTCCGAGCGCCGGCAGCACTAGGCATCCTCGTAGCGGGCCCTCACTATGGCTTAAAACCCTGCGGGCACCTCGAAGAGCGTGTGCACTTTTCCGACCCATCGGCGTCCGTACGCGTCAAACAGACAAGGGACCCGGCGAGGCCCTCAGGGGGCCCTGCCGGTTCAGATGACGCACGACTGGGTCTTGACGCCGAGGCACGACTTGCCTGAATCTTACTCTTGGGCGACGTCGGAACAATGCTCGGGCAAGGTGAGGTGCCACCCCGCTTGGCGCATTCAATTGGAAGCCGAGCCGACGAGTTCTCAAGTCCGGAGGCGACGCCATGGTAATCGTGGGAGTCAAGGCACTGTTCGGAGTCGCTGCGGCGGTGCTCTACACCCTCGCCGGTGCGAGCATGCTTCACGGAGCGACTTCAGTTCCCGGATACCTACCCGGGGAGGGCGCCGAGTACGTGATCACCCTCTTCGGCGCTGCAATGACGGCCTTTGTTGCGGCGCAACTCGGCGTGGCGATCGGTTCACCGGACAAGGACGACAACGACGAGCGCCTCGGTGTCGTAGCCAGGCTTGATGCGCGATCGGATCTGACCAGAGGAACCAGTCGGGTGACGATCGCCGTGCTGTTGTTCGACGTTGTTGTCCTCTGCGCTGTGGGCCTGATCTTTGTTTGGCTCTACATCTCGCCCTCGGATATCGAGGTAGCAAAGGGCGCCAAAGAACTCACGAAGGCGCCGGACTACATCAGTTTGCAGGCCAAGGCATTCATCGCGCTTGTCGTTGCGGGAGCAGGCGGCGTCGGTGTAGCTGCGGCCAAATAGTCGTGTCGATTACGGATCAGCCGGGCTCCGACTGGTGCCAGCACCTGCGCTCATCCGAAGACCGAAAGAAGTTCGGTGCGCACGGGGTCTGGCCGGATCGCTGACCGCCGCAGGGGTCGATCAGTAGTCCTCCTGACCAGCGCTCGCAGAGGCTCAAGATGGGGCATCCGACTCCGCGCAATGCGCGACACAGCCGTGAACTACCACGACACCAACCCACTCCACGCATGTGACGACATCGCGTTCCGCGGAGACCTGCTCGCATCCGGCCAACAACGCCGATCGGAGGCCCCTTCGGCCGTACTTCTCCCGCAGGGCCTCAACCTCCCAGATTCCTGAGGCCACTCGTTCGAACGTGCCGAACACGACCAGGACACCTTCGAGCTTGTACGCGAACCGTTCGCCCACGGCCTCGGAATTGAGAAAGCCCGCACACTCCTTCGGAAGTACTCGCTGAACGAACACCGAGCAGACGAGGATGCTGCCTGGGAACATCCAGTTCCCGCCCAACTAGGCGAACCTCCACACGACGAACTACTGCCAGAACGCTCCAGTCAGGAGCAGTTCTCGTCGACAAACTCGCGCAATTCCCTTGAGTCGGACCGTGCATCGGGATCCGACTGCACAGTCTCGTGAGACAACACCTTCTTGATGCGGTCCTCAGCCTGCTTTAGAGCATCGGAGTCTGCACTCGGTCGAAGCAGCGCTCCGTTGGCGAGTGCGCACCTGTCGTCGCCATAGGTGTTCAAGCTCGTAGTCAGGGCCGGCCACCAGAGTTTGCCGCCGCGTGGCCGGAAGCCTGTGAGGGTGATGGCTCGCTGAATGATGATGGGGGCAGTCGTGTCCTCGATGGTCACGTCGTGGCGGATAACTACCTCGAGGGACAAGCGGAGGGTCGGCGCCTGGGTGCCGTCGTCCTGTTTGGCCTTATTCGTGGTCGTTTTCCAGCGAACCGCGAGGACACGCGCCGGTTCGACGGGCGGCTGATCAAAGCGCGAGGCGATCACGAACTGCCAGTCCAGTCCGGCGGCGATGTCGTTCATGTTCGCTTTGTAGTTGGCGACTGTGTCCGAGTATTGGCCTTCGAGGACGTAGCTCACGGCCTCGTTGGGGGTCATGGATTGAACTGTCGGCGAGATACCTCGGCTGATGATGTCGAGAGCTTGGCGAGCAAACTCGACGACGTCGGCCCTGACGAACCCGTGGGGGGTTTCAGTTGGCAGCCCATCCAGCGTCAGCTCTGCCGACGCCTGATCAGTCGCGCGACTGAGCTCCTGACGTGCCTCGGCTAGAGAGTCATTCTCCGGTGTCGAAGTCGCAGAAGTGTCTCGGCGATCACCATCGCAACCTGTGAGCCAAAGGAGGATCGTGCCAAGGAGAAGCAGAACGAGAACAGCACGCTGTCGACGCAAAGGACGCAGGGAACCGTCGGCGTACTGGGGGTACGAAGCAGTCCCTGTGGGCTCGTCCGAGTGACTGGCTTGGTGGGACATAGGGATCCTTCGACGCGGTCCAGGGCGGTCGACGACATGGCGACCAACTTGAGTTCATACGTTAGACGTATACATCTAAGCGGTAGAGGCCTATGCGTTGCAGGCTCTGGCCCGAAACATCTCAGCCCGATGGGGTTAAGACATGCCCCGCGCCGCAAGTTCCGACGACGATGAGTTCGAACACGCGCGAATCGAGTTCGGCAACCGCATCCGGGCGGTCCGCCAATCCCAGGGGAAGTCCCTTGAGTCTCTTGCCGAAGGCAGTTCGCTGCACTGGTCGTTTGTGTCCCGCGTTGAACGCGGTCACGGCAACGTGACCTTCAAGAGCCTGCTTCGACTGGCCGAGGCGCTCGGGGTGGACCCGGGCGACCTCGTCTCAGGCCTCAACATCGAACACTGATCAGGGGCGACACGAACTCCGGCGCCAGGCGTGAACAGCGGTCACGTATCGCGGCCACCGACCACGACGCAACCGAGCCTTCGGCCGGCACCGGCATAGTGTCCTCATGGGGATGAGCGATTCTGAGTCCATTGACGAACCGGACGTTTCGCTCCTCGCCGTCGACAGGCGTGTTGTTCGTCAACCGACGTCGGCCGCGCCGACCGAGTGGGTCGGACTGATTGAAAGCGACGTGGCGATCACCACCGCTGGTCTACCCGACGGCGAAGAGGTCTGGGTCTCCCAAGACGTCCTCGAGGCGCACGTCGAGTCACACCTTCTCGGCATACCGGTTCTTGTCAGCCTTCCCGAAGCCGAGCCCTATGACGCGGTTGCAGACATGACCAAACAACTGGAAGCCGACAGGTCGAAGGTCTACACCCATTCGTTCCAGGTCGAGGCCGCGCATGTGGCCTTTGCCCCGAGCGAGGATGCGCTACTTGCGCCGTTTCTTTTCACGCTGGTGTACATGCCGGCAGACGCGGTCGACTCGCACGACATCGACAGGCTGGCGCGCGACGAGGCCCTGACAGCGATCACATCGGGAGCTCACGCTTGGCTTCTCGAACTCTGGCGCTGGGCAGGGGTTGTGGGCGCACGCCGGGTCCCGCTGCGGCGCCAGCACTACTACCGCTACCTCGCAGATGTCATCAGACCGGAGGGCGAATCCTTCGAAGTCATGCCCTACCCCCATCGGACCACCATCCGCGACTCTCAGTTGGTACTGCCGCGCAAAGCATCACCGCTCACCCCCGACACCTTCACCGAGATCGTCAACCTCGTCGCCGCTGGAACACCCGCCCCAGCCGCCCCACTCCTCGTGATGCGCGCCGTTGACATCGCCGACGGCGGCGACCTTCGCACAGCAATGGTTCTGATCGGAACAGCTCTCGATCTGGTCCTGGACGAAGCATGGGATGACTCCCGCACCCCAAGCTCAAACTTGCCTGACCTGAGCGGAACGCTCGGCCGCAAGATCAAGACCTTCGAAGCCAACTCTGTCGCGCTCCCTCTCGCGCTCGCTGGTTCAGCCCTTCAAGCCGACGTGGTCGACGTCCGCAACGCGGCCGCTCACGGCGACGAGTTGCCGGCGGACGAGGTGTGGGGCGCCCTGTCCGTCATGGTCGATATCGCACAGGAACGCTGGCCGGAAGGTCCGCCAAGCCAGTGGAGAGCCATACCCGGCATGTAGCCCTTCACAGAAGGCCTATGGCTCGCGTTTCTCTCGATGCCCCGCTCCCGTCGCCCGTCTGGCGTCGGCGTGGGCGACCACAAGGTCACAGGTTGCGCACCGATCAGACAGCGTGAGCACGCGGTCGAGCTCACATTGGTCTCCTAGAACAGCGCGACTTGTTCACGAATCCCGGAGTACGGGCCGGACTCACCGCGTTGGCGGCTGATACGGGCCTCGATCAACGGGATGTAGCCGGCCTCGCGCTCAACTGCGATACATGAAACTCCTTCGGCGATGCAGGCTTCGACCGTTGTCCCTGAACCTCCGAACGGGTCGAGAACCGTCCCACCCGGAGGCGTCACCAGTCGAACAAGTTCGCGCATCAGCGCAAGTGGCTTGACTGTCGGATGCTTCACCCCGTCAACCGCGACCCGTTCTCGTGAGCTTGGCTTCGCATGCCAGAAGAACCTCGAAGGAAGGCTCGCATCGATCCCGTCGAGGAGCCGGCACTGGTGTTCGTCCAGGTACGCGTTGGTGGGCCACCGGTTGTCACCAAGCCGACCGCCGTCGATGTTGATCGCACCGGTGCGATGGGTGGTCAGGTTGTTGGCGACGGTGCCGTCGAGCGGCACCCGCGCGAACACGATCGGCTCGAAAGCCGGCTTCAAAGCGGTGCCCCAACCCTCCCATGTGTCGCTCGAATCGGAGGCGCCCTGCGTCGACCGCTTCTGTTCAAGATTCTGTACAGCCGTACCAGCGTTCAACGACTTCGGAAAGCCCGTCGCGTACAACCACGCCAGCGAATCTCGTATCTCGAACCCGGTCGTCTCTGCGGCGGTCGCGAGTCGGTGCCAGGTCCTAGTGCCGCCGAAGGCAACCAGGTGACCTCCCGGCTTGAGTACACGAAGACATTCGCCGAGCCAAAGTTCGCACCATCGTTGGAAGTGAACCGGGTCGTTGTCGGCGTACCCGCGCGAGTGTGTGGCCGTCTCGTTCCAGTTTGCAGACTGTTGACCCAACATCTCGGCGTCCGCATATTGCTTCCACTCCGCTTCTGGCGACCCTTCCCGTCCACCGGGCTCGCTGCCACCGGGAGCGAGACGCGACCGGCCGGCAGGGGACCGGATCGCATACGGCGGGTCGGTGACGACCGCATCGATCGACCCCGCAGGGAGTGTTCGCAACAACGTGAAGGCATCTGCATGATGGACCGTGACGCGTGACGCGTTCGAGTGGGTGCGCATGCGCCGGGTTATCGGCGCACCACAGACCCAACCGGGGCCGCAGACCAACGGATCGCCAGATCCACCAGGTCCGCTTCGGAACGTCGGCGGGTGCTGTCAGATCGAATGCCGCCTGGGCTGACGGCTCAAGCCGTCAAGTCAGCCCAGAGGATCAGCTGTTCGGGGACCAGGCGGATGCCGCCGAAGCTCCACAACATTCGTTGCTTCATCCCCACTGATGCCGAGCAGAGCCGCTCGAACATCGCACGTGCGGTACTGCCGCAAGATGGCTCCGAGTTCCTCGCCAGACATGTCGGCCGCCAACACCAGAGCCGACAACAGCTCTCTTCGATTGGTTCTCTCGCCGGCGTCCTCGGCCCGTGTCACCAACTCGTCCAAACGCTTGTCCAGTGCCAATGGCCACCGAAACGCTGCCTGCTTGTCCCTGCTTCGCGACAACAGTTCTCCAAGCGACACCCGGTCGGGTTCACGGGTCATGTCGGAGCCACCACCTACATTAGAAATATGTCTAATCGAGGTCTATCTGACCTCATCGTGTCCATGATGGCCGCCGGTGGGGTTAAAGCGCTACCCGCGCGCGATCACCGGGATTGCCACGTCGCGCTGGGGACGTTGTTGGACGAGCGCTCCGAGGCGGGCGATCGCCTGTGGGCCCGGTTCTCTGGTCCTCCACAGGAACGCGCCACTGCGCGCCACCAACGTCAAGTGGATGGCGTGACGGTGGCGCTGTGGGACTTGGTGAACCGTGGCTTGCTGAGCGTGTACGACGGCCCCGATGGCGCGGCCTACATGCTCGGTCGGGATGCATCAACGCAGGTCCTGCGCGACATGCTCCGACTTCCAGCAGTCGAGGTGTCGTTGATCTATCGCGCCGGTGCCGACTGGGGGGCGGCCTCAACGTCGCGGAACATTCGTGCGAGAGCGGTGTCGTCGTGCGGGTCGATCCGGCGGTCGAAGCGCGCGTAGTTCTTCCATGTCGTCGATGGAGCGCGCCAGGCTGCTTGAAGACGCAGGAGACCGCCGTACCGTCCAGTCTCAATGGGGGTTGAGGTCACTCGATAGATGCGTTGCCGATCGCGGCTGACGGTCGGCGGCCAACGACCCTCCCAGCGACCTACTAGCCCCGTCCCTTCGACTCGCTTCCACGAGACGCAGGACGTTCGATTGATCAGTCGCAGGGCCTCGGCTGGAGTTGGCCGGCGGGCAGGGTCCTTGTGTGTCATCGCACGGACGATCGAGGCTACTGCGGGCGGAACCCACGGCATGGGCGCGAAGTACGGGTCGCTGAGTGCCCGTCTGCCTTCGGCGAGCCGCTTGCTGATCTTGTCGTGGTCGAGGTGATCGAAGTTCGGGGCGCCGTGCAGCAGTTCCAGTGCCACCATTCCCGCTCCGTAGACATCGGCGGCGGTGGTGATGCTTCCGACGATGGATTCGGGCGCCTGGTAGAGCTCTGTGCATCCGCCGGCTGGTACGACTCCGGATGCGTCGAGCAATGCAGCGCTTCCGAAGTCGCCCAGATATCCGCGACTACGTTCGCCGTCGAGCATCACGTTGCCAGGCTTGACGTCTCGGTGAACGATCCGGTGGGTGTTGTGAAGGTGGTCGAGGGCATCCAAAACGTCTGCAGTGATGCGCAGTGCGGCGGAAACCGAGAAACGGTGCCCCGTGTCCAGCGCGGCGGCGACTGACAGACCCTCACAGAAGTCAGTCGTGAACGTGACGACCTTGAGCGATGGGTCGTGACCTGCTGCCCATTGGGCTTCACGGACCCGGACGATGCGCGGGTGTTCGATGTCCTTCAAGAGCCTGGGTTCGCTGGACGCGATGCCGCCTGGGACTCCGAGCAGCGAAATCGTCTTGGAGACGACTCGTTGTTCGAACAGTTCGTGGAGGTGGAGCTCGGTCTTTCCCTGGCTTCCGTAGCCGACCGTCTGGAGGAACGCGTAGGTCGGCCGTTGAAGGAACTGGACGTGGAGCTGGGGATCCTCACTCATCTTCGTCACCTTGCAACGTGTGTGCCTTGGAGTCGGCAACACCAGCGAGTGCCGCCATGGCGGCAAGGTCCCGCTTCTTCTTCCAGTGCGGGCTCTGCGGTGCAGCGATGAGTTCGTCGACGTATGTCTCGATCCCGCCGGTAGCGGGGAGGTCGAGCCAGACCTTGGCGGTCGGACGAGACACCCGTACAAACGGGATGTCGTCTTCTGCCGCGGCGAAGGCGACCACGGCCTCCATCGTGATGCGGGGCTCTGCGGCGTGATACCCCATCTTGTGTCGTCCGTCGTTGCCAGCACTGAGCAGGACGACACGTCCGATGGACAGGTTGCGGAGCACGCGACGAACATCGTCGCGGGCGGCCATAAGCCCTTCACCCGACTCGAGACCAGCAGGGCGATCGACCCGAAAGACAGGGCAGGCGACGAGGCCGTCGTCGTCAGCGCAGGCGAGCCAGAGAGTCTCGGATGAACCGTTGACTCCAAGGACGCGCATGCTCTACCTGCCTTGCTCAGAAGCTCGGCCCACCAGTACACCGGATCGGACTGGCGAGCGCGACCACATTCGACACATGGCAGCACACCTGGCCCGCAACTACTCCCAGAATGCTCCAGGCTCGACACCCAACGCCTCAGCCAGAGCGCCCAGTCGGCTCGAACCAAGGTCATGAAGACCGGCCTCCAAGCGGGCCACCGTCACCCGGTTCACCCCGATCGCATCCGCGACCTCTTGCTGCGTCAAGCCAGCCGCAACTCGCAACGCACGCACCCGGCCAGCCAGGCGGCTGACCTCAGGGTTCGTCTCAACACCCACGGCGCAACCACCGATACAACCCAAAGGCAGGCCGCGCGGCTGTGGGAGGGAGGACCAAACGGTTCAACTCCACCTCCAGCGCCTGCTGCGGAGAACGAACCGGCCGCTGCCCGATTCTGCTGGTCAGCGGCCGATTCAATTACCTGAGAGCGGTCCAGGGATTTACCTGAATCGCTCCACGTGCGCGAGGGGGGATTTGAACCCCCACGCCCTTTCGGACACTGCGACCTGAACGCAGCGCGTCTGCCGTTCCGCCACTCGCGCGTGAAGCGTCGGCAAGGTTATCCCAGTCCTCACCGCTCGCCCAAAACCGGGTGACGAACCGCGGGGTCGCGGACGATGTACCGGGTGCGGAAGGGTGCCACCGATACGATCGAGAGACCCGTCAGGCGACCTCGGAAGGGAGGGCACCCCACGTGGGGGGACTGCAGCGCTTCGAGCAGCGCCTCGAGCAAGCGATCTCGGGCGCCTTCGCGCGCACCTTCCGGAGCGCCGTCCAGCCGGTCGAGATCGCGGCCGCTCTCCAGCGCGAGCTGGACAACAAGGCGCAGGTGCTGTCGCGGCACCGCCGACTGGTGCCCAACAGCTTCGCCGTCGAGCTCTCCCCGGGCGACCTGGAGCGGCTGGGGCCCTACGACTCCGCGCTCGAGACCGAGCTCGTCGAGCAGCTCACCGAGCACGCCGAGCTGCAGTCCTACGTCTTCCCCGGCCCGATCCGGATCGTCTTCGAGGCCGCTGACGACCTCGGCACCGGGCGGTTCCGGGTCCGCAGCCAGGCCGAGGCCACCGTCACCGGTCACTCGCGTCGCGGCGGCAACCAGCGCACCCGCGCGGTCATCGAGGTCAACGGCACCCAGCACCCGCTGCAGCCGCCGGGCCTGGTGGTCGGTCGCGGCAGCGAGGCCGACATCCGGATCAACGACCCGGGCGTGAGCCGGCGGCACGCCGAGTTCCTGATCAGCACCCAGTCCGGTGACGGCTTCGCCCCCGGCGAGGGGCCGCTCCTCATCGAGGTCCACGACATGGGTTCCACCAACGGCATCCGGGTCGACGGACAGAAGGTCGCCCGCGCCGTGCTGCGCGAGGGCTCCCGCGTCCAGATCGGCCACACGTCGCTCGTACTTCGAATGCTCGAGGAGGCGGCCGATGTCTGAGCTGACCCTGTTCCTGGTCCGGATCGCCTACCTCGCGATCCTGTGGATCTTCGTCCTCTCCGCCATCTCGGTGATCCGGTCCGACATGTTCGGTGCGCGGGTTCCCGCGCCCGCCAGCCCCGGCAAGCAGCCCAAGCCGGCGAAGGCCCCCGCCCCGCGCCGCGGCCAGCCCAAGCAGGTCGCCGTCGTCCAGGGCGTCAACACGGGCATCGTCGCCGACCTCGCGCACGCGCCCGTCCTCATCGGCCGCGGCAACGACGCGGCCATCCGGCTCGACGACGACTACGTCTCCACCCGGCACGCACGGATCGTGTCGTCCGGCGGGCAGTGGTACGTCGAGGACCTCGGCTCCACCAACGGCACCTACATCGGCAGCCAGCGGCTCACCCAGCCCGTCCCCGTGGGCCTCGGCTCGCAGATCCGGATCGGAAAGACCATCGTGGAGCTGAGGAAGTAGATGACCGAACCGACAGCACCGGACGGTCCCGAGGCTCCCCTCCCGCCGCCCGCCCCGCCGATCGCCGAGCCGCTTCCCGAGCCCACCAGCGACCGCCCCGTCGACCCGGACCCCATCTCGGGCCCGACGGTCGAGAACGACACGGTCCTTCCGCCGGTCCCGGTCGACACCGTCGACGCCCCCACTCCCGCGCCGCGGCCGGCCCTGGCGTTCAGCTTCCACGCGGTCTCCGACGTGGGCCGGGTCCGCAAGGACAACCAGGACTCCGGGTACGCCGGCCCGTGGCTGCTCGCCGTCTGCGACGGGGTCGGGGGTGCGGCCCGCGGTGACATCGCGTCCAGCACGGCCGTCAACGAGCTGCGCCAGCTCGACGAGGCACCCGGTTCGGTCGACCTGATCCACCGGATCACCGACGGCCTCAACGAGGCCCACGTCTCCATCGGCGCCCAGGTCGACCAGGACCCCTCGCTCAACGGCACGAGCACGACGGTCACCGTCGGGCTCTTCGACGGCGCCCGGCTCGCGCTCGGGCACGTCGGCGACTCGCGCGCCTACCTGTACCGCGACGGCGAGCTGTCCCAGCTCACCAGCGACCACACGTTCGTCCAGAGCCTGATCGACGAGGGCCGGATCACCGAGGAGGAGGCGCGGGTCCACCCGCACCGCAACCTCATCCTCAAGGCCCTCGACGGCCTGCACGACGTCGAGCCGGACCTTTTCACGATCGAGCTCGTCGCCGGCGACCGCCTGTTCTTCTGCAGTGACGGCGCGTGCGGTGTGCTCGACGACCCGCGGATCACCGAGATCCTCGCCGACGGGACCCCCGAGTTCTCGGCGGTCGAGATGGTCCGGGCCAGCCTCGAGGCCGGCAGCTCCGACAACGTGACCTGCGTGGTCGCCGACGTCCATCTCGCTCCCCAGGCGGGCGACACGGCCGTCGTACCCCCGGAGGCGCAGGTCGTCGGCGCTGCCGCCGAGCTCAGGCACCGCCGTCCGCGGGCCCTGTTCCGCGGCCATCGCTCCGGTGACACGGGCGAGCTCGAGCCGATCGACGAGGAGATCCTGCCCGGCGTCGAGTACGCCATCCGCGCCGATCCGCCGCCGGACCCCGAAGCGGTCCGCTACGCCCTGCAGCCCCCGCCGCGGTTCACCTGGGCGCGCCGCCTGCTCGCGCTCGCCGTCCTCCTCGGCCTGGTCTGGGTGGTCCTCGGTACGGCGTACTGGTGGAGCCAGCGGCAGTACTACATCGGCGAGGAGAAGGGTGAGGTCGTGCTCTTCCAGGGCGTCGACGTCCCGGGCCTCTCCGACGTCGTCTGGCGCCCCGGCCTGTCCTTCGACGACCTCAGCCAGGCCGACAAGAGCGCCGTCGACGGCCGGCTGAACTACGACAACTACGAAGACGCCGTCAAGAAGCTGCGCCAGCTCGGCGACCAGACGGACCCGGCGCCGAACGACGACCCGACCGAGGAGCCCTCCGTCACGCCCCCGACGTCCACCACCACGTCCGCGCCGCCGCCCACCACGCCCGCCGGCGAGGCGAGCGACTTCGGCAGCCCCGACGGCTCCTGAGCGAACCGCGACGGCACTGACATGGCCACCAACTCAGCCCTGATGGGCTTCGTCCACCGCCGGAGGCGGGGCGCGGAGCTCTTCTTGCTGGTCCTCGCGCTGCTCGTCGGCGTCGGCGCGTACGCCGCCGTCGGGCTCGGCGTCGACGGCGAGGTCCCGACGAACCTGATCGGGTACGGCGGCTGGTTGACCCTGCTCGTCGTCGCCGCCCACGTCGCGGTCCGCAGGGTCGCGCCGTACGCCGACCCGGTGCTGTTGCCCGTGGTGGCGGCCCTCAACGGCCTGGGCCTGGCGATCATCCACCGCCTCGACCTGGCCAAGGAGAGCGGGCTGGCCAGCCAGCAGCTGACCTGGATGACGCTCGGTGTCGTGCTGTTCATCGGCACCCTGGTGGTCCTGCCCGACCACCGGCTGCTCGCGCGCTTCACCTACACCTCGGGCCTGGCAGCCATCGCGCTGCTGATCCTGCCGATGCTCCCGGTGCTCGGCACCGAGATCAACGGCGCCCGGATCTGGATCTCGATCGGCCCGTTCAGCTTCCAGCCGGGCGAGATCGCGAAGCTGCTCCTCGTCATCACCTTCGCCGGCTACCTCGTGGTCCACCGCGACGCGCTCGCCCTGGCCGGCCGCCGGGTGCTGTTCCTGGACCTGCCCCGTGGCCGCGACCTCGGGCCGATCCTGATGATGTGGGTCGTCAGCCTCGGCATCCTCATCCTGCAGCGCGACCTCGGCTCCAGCCTGCTGTTCTTCGGCCTCTTCCTGGTGATGCTGTACGTCGCCACCGAGCGCCCGGGCTGGATCGTGGTGGGCGCGCTGATGTTCTTCAGCGGCGCCGCGACGGCCGTGCGGATCTTCGGCCACGTGCAGAACCGTGTCGACATCTGGCTCGACCCGTTCGCCGACCCGAGCGGCAGCGGCTACCAGCTGGTCCAGGCCCTCTACGGCTTCGCCTGGGGCGGCCTGATCGGGCGCGGCCTCGGTGAAGGCATGCCCGAGCGGGTGCCGTACGCCGAGTCCGACTTCATCCTCGCCGCGATCGGCGAGGAGCTCGGCCTGACCGCTGTCATGGCTGTCCTGCTGCTCTACGGACTCGTCGTCGAGCGCGCCCTGCGTGCAGCCCTGATCTCGCGCGACGGCTTCGGCAAGCTGGTCGCCACCGGCCTCGCGGCCGTGTTCGCGCTGCAGATCTTCGTAGTCATCGGCGGCGTCACCCGGCTGATCCCGCTGACCGGCCTCACCACACCGTTCCTGTCGTACGGCGGTTCTTCCCTGGTCGCGAACTGGGTGATCATCGCGATCCTGCTGCGCATCTCCGACCAGGCCCGCCGCCCGGTGCCCGACCTCAACGAGCAGCAGGAAGACCCCGACGACCAGCAGACCCAGATCGTGAAGGTGGTGCCGCAGTGAACAAGCCGATCCGCGCGGTCTCCATCTTCTGCATGTTCCTGTTCCTCGCCCTGATGGCGAACGTGACGTTCCTGCAGTTCTGGAAGGCCGACGACTACAACACCGATCCGAAGAACTCCCGGGTCGCGGCCGCCGCGTTCAGCCGTGAGCGGGGCCTGATCCTGGTCGGCGAGGAGCCGATCGCCCGCAGTGAACCGGTCGACGACCAGTACAAGTACCTCCGGGTCTATCCCGAGAAGCAGCTGTACGCGTCGGTCACCGGCTACCTCCAGCTCGGCAGCCAGACCGGCATCGAGCGCAGCCAGAACGAGGTGCTCTCGGGAGAGGACCCGCGGCTGTTCGTGAACCGCCTCGTCGACCTGCTCAAGGGCGACACCAACCAGGGCGGCAACGTCCTGCTGACCCTCGACCCGGCCGCCCAGCGCGCTGCCTACAAGTCGTTGCGTGACACCGTCGGTCCCGAGGGCGAGGGTGCGGTCGTGGCGATCGAGCCGAAGACCGGCCGGATCCTCGCGATGGTGTCGTTCCCGTCGTACGACCCGAACCAGCTGGCCTCCCACGACCGGGAGGTCCGCGAGAAGGCGTACGACCGCCTCGACGCCAGCAAGCGCCAGCCGCTGCTCAACCGCGCGATCCAGACCCGGCTCTTCCCCGGCTCGACGTTCAAGGTGGTCACCGCTGCCGCCGCGATCGAGAACGGGCTCTATGACGCCGACGACGACGTCCCCGCGGGCGCGACCTGGCAGGCCCCCGGCACGACGGGCTCCCAGAACGTGATCGACAACGAGGGTCGCAGCGGCTGCAACCCCGCGAAGATCTCGTTCTCGGCGGCGATGGAGAACTCCTGCAACACGGCCTTCGCGAAGATGGCGGTCGAGCTGGGACCGGAGAAGCTGCGCGAGCAGGCCGAGGCGTTCGGCTTCAACAGCGACTACCTGCGGGATCTCGGCCCGCAGGCGCGGTCGGTGTTCCCCGAAGAGGTCATCGACACGATCGACGGCGTCCAGCAGGACCCGCGCGATCTCAATGACGCCGAGACGGCCCGCTCCGGCTTCGGCCAGTTCTCGGTCCAGTCGACGCCGCTCCAGATGGCGATGGTGGTCTCCGCGATCGCCAACCGGGGCTCGCTGATGCGGCCCTACCTCGTCGACGAGGTGCAGACCGCGACGTTCGACGTCCTGGAGACGACCGAGCCGGAGAGCCTCCGTGACGCGATCTCGCCCCAGACCGCGGACCAGCTCACGGACCTGCTGGTCGCGACCGTCGACGACGGCACCGCCTCGCCCGCCGCGATCGACGGCGTCAGCGTCGCCGGCAAGACCGGTACCGCCCAGCGCGGTGTGACCGGGAAGGCACCGTACGGGTGGTTTGTGTCCTTCGCGCCTGCGGAAGACGCTCAGGTCGCGGTGGCCGTGATGATCCAGGAAGCACCCGGCAAGCAGATCGCGGGCGGCCAGCTCGGCGGCCCGATCGCAAAGGCAGTGATGGAAGCGGTGTTGAAGAAGTGAACTCGGCACAGGGGCAGTTCGCAGACCAGGCAGGTCGCTATCACCTCGACTCCGTGATCGCCACCGGCGGCATGGGCGTGGTGTGGCGGGGCACCGACACGCGCCTCAACCGTTCCGTCGCCGTGAAGGTGCTCAAGCCCGAGTACGCCGACGACCCGATGTTCCGCACCCGCTTCGAGGCCGAGGCGCGCAGTGCCGCTGCCCTGCACCACCCGGGCATCGCGGGCGTCTACGACTACGGCGCCGGCGAGGTCAGCGGCAACATGCCGCCGTACCTCGTCATGGAGCTGGTCGACGGCCAGCCGCTCTCGAACCTGCTCGCGACCGCGCGCGGCAACGACCGCACGCTCGACACCGCCGTCGTGCAGGACCTCATCGCACAGACCGGCGAGGCGCTGGCCGTGGCGCACCGGGCCGGGACCGTGCACCGCGACGTGAAGCCCGCAAACCTGCTGATCACCGCCGACCGCCGGGTCAAGATCACCGACTTCGGCATTGCCCGCGCGGCCGACGCCGTGGCGCTGACCCGCACCGGATCGGTGATGGGCACCCCGCAGTACCTCAGCCCTGAGCAGGCCCGCGGCAACCCGTCCACGCCCGCCTCCGACGTCTACTCGCTGGGTGTCGTGGCCTTCGAGTGCCTCACCGGCCGGCGTCCCTTCGATGCCGAGACACCCGTCGCCACGGCCCTCGCGCACCTGCAGCAGCCGGTCCCGGCGCTGCCCTCGACGGTGCCGCCGGCGCTGGCCGCGATCGTCACGCGCGCCCTCTCCAAGGACCCTGCCGACCGCTACCCGGACGGAGCGGCGTTCGCCGCCGCCGTACGCGGGGCCGACCTGGGGGCCGGTCCGGTTCCCGGCGCGTTCCCGCCGCCGTCCGAGGGCTCCACCCAGGTCCTGCCGTCGGTCACCGGTCCGATCCCGCCGGCCACGCCGACCCACACCCCGATGCCCGTCCCCGTGCCCGCCCAGCCGATCCAGCGCCTGGACGCGCCGGGCGCCTACGCCGGCTCCCCGGAGAACCAGCGCGAGGGGCGCTCCCCGTGGCCCGTCGCGATCGCCGTCATCCTGCTCGTCATCGCCGCAGTGGTCGTGGCCGCGCTGCTGCTCGGGCGCGACCGCGACGACGACCCGGCCGCCGACGACACCACCTCCGACGTGACCTCCGAGGCCACCACGGAGTCGTCCTCGAGCGAGCCCACCGAGACCACCGAGACCACCCCCGAAGCCACCACGGTCCAGGTCGATGACACCCCGTACTCCTGCACCGCCGACTACCGCGATGCGGTGGCCGACCTGCAGGACGACGGTCTCCAGGTCACCTGGGAGCAGGACTCCACCGTCAACGACGGCACCTGCCCCGCCGACACCGTGAGCCGCTTCTCCACCAACGGCACCCTGAACGAGGGCGACCCGATCACCGTCTACTACTGGGGCCCGGTCGTCGAACCGTCCGAGGAGACCAGCCCGACCGACGAGACCACTGACCCGAGCAACCCGCTCACCGAACTCCCAGGGGGTGAAGACGGATGACGACTCCCCCCACCGAACCCGGCTCCAGCGGCACCACGGTCGGCGGCCGCTACGAGCTCGCCGAGCTCCTCGGCCGCGGCGGCATGGCCGAGGTCCGCAAGGGCACCGACACGCGACTCGGCCGCGTCGTCGCCGTCAAGCGCCTGCGCACCGACCTCGCCAGCGACCCGACCTTCCAGGCCCGGTTCCGCCGTGAGGCACAGTCGTCCGCCTCGCTGAACCACCCCTCGATCGTGTCGGTCTACGACACGGGCGAGGAGCGCACCGTCGGCGGCGTCGACGACGGCGAGATCGTCCCCTACATCGTCATGGAGTACGTCGCCGGGCGGACCCTGCGCGACATCCTGCGCGAGGGTCGCAAGATCCTGCCCGAGCGCGCCCTGGAGATCACCAGCGGCGTGCTGTCCGCGCTGGACTACAGCCACCGCGCGGGGATCATCCACCGCGACATCAAGCCCGGCAACGTGATGCTCACGCCGTCGGGTGACGTGAAGGTGATGGACTTCGGCATCGCCCGCGCGATGAGCGACGCCCAGTCGTCGATGACACAGACCGCTGCGGTCGTCGGTACGGCGCAGTACCTCTCCCCGGAGCAGGCGCGGGGCGAGACCGTCGACTCCCGCTCCGACGTGTACTCCGCCGGCTGCCTGCTCTACGAGCTCCTCACCGGACGGCCGCCGTTCGTCGGCGACTCACCCGTGGCCGTCGCGTACCAGCACGTGCGGGAGCCCGCCGTACCCCCGTCGACGCACGAGGGTGACCTCACGCCGCAGATCGACGCGATCGTGATGAAGTCGCTCGCCAAGCGCGTCGAGGACCGCTACCAGTCCGCCGCGCAGATGCGCGCCGACATCGAGCGCTACCTCGCCGGCCGCCCGGTCCAGGCGGCCGTGGCCGACAACACGGCCCTCGTGTCGCCCGTTCCCGTCGTGACGGGGCCCGCGACCAGCACGAGCGACGCGCACCACGAGACCGCCGTCCGTTCGGCAGTGCCGCCGGTGCGCGACGACGACCGGCGCAGCCGGGTCGCACTGTGGGTCGTGCTCGGCGTCCTCCTCCTCGCCCTGCTCGCCACGGCAGCCGTCGTGTGGCCGAAGCTCTTCGACACCGAGGCGCCCGACGTGAAGGTGCCGTCGGTGATCGGCCTCGACAGCGACCTGGCCCGGGACCGGATCGGCGACGTCGGCCTGGCCATCGACGACCGCACCACCGAGTGCAGCGACGACTACCCCGAAGGCGGGCAGGTCATCAAGCAGGACCCGCTGGGCGACCGCTACATCGAGCCCACCGGGACGGTCTTCCTGACCCTGTCCACCGGACCCTGCGACTTCCCGCTCCCGCCGGTCACCGACCAGCTGTTCAAG
>NZ_JBMCZA010000065.1:8690-12805 GCF_048654705.1 Nocardioides sp. CPCC 206348 | reverse complement strand
GCGAACATCAAGAAGACCGAGTGCAAGGAGTCCGACGACCCGGCGGGCACCGTCGTCAGCCAGTCGCCCGACGCGGGCATGGCCGTCGACACGTCCGCCATCGTCGAGCTGTGCGTGTCCGACGGTCCGGCCAAGGTGCCGAACGTCGTCGGGCGCACGCAGGCGGCGGCCGAGAAGGCGATCCGCGACGCCGGGTTCATCCCTGTCGTCAACAATGCGGCCGCCGACGACGACACCCAGCCCAAGGGCCGGATCACGCGCCAGGACCCGGTCGCCGGTGAGCCGTTGCGCCAGGGCGACCGGGTCGTCCTGTACGTGTCGATCTACGTGAAGCCGCCCGAGCCGGTGGACACCGACGGCGACGGACTCTCCGATGCGGACGAGGCGACGCGGGGCACCAACCCGACGATCGCCGACACCGACCTGGACGGCGTCAGCGACGGCGCAGAGGTCACCGCCGGCACCGACCCGCTCAACCCGCTCGACCCGCCACCCGGCGGCTAGCGCAGCGGTCGGGCGTACTGCAGGTCGAGGACGGCGTCGTACGCCGGCGCCGTGACCAGGTCGGGCTCCTCGAGTGTCCAGCCGATCTGGATCTCGGGGTTGTCGGAGTCCGAGCGGTAGCGACTGACCAGCTCGTCGTTCTCCACCGAGGCGAGCAGGGCGGTCTGGTCCCCGACCGCTTCGATGACGTACGGCTGCGGGTACGGCACACCGGCGAGCTGGACGACGGGTCCCGTGCACTTGATGCCGGTGGTGCTGATGACGCGCTGGCCGGCGATCGTGACCGCCCGCGCGCCACCGCTCCACAGGGCGTTGACCACGGCCTGGATGTCCTGCTGGTGCACGACGAAGCGGTTGAGGTTCAGCCGCTTCTCGGGGGGGAGGTCGCGGTTGCGCTCGGCGGCCTCCTCGAGGAGGTCCTCGGGGCCGTCGGCGAGCGTGATCCGCAGGCCCTCGCCGCGCCGGGTGGTGAACCCGGCGGGGTCGTTGAGCTCCTCGACCTTCGCACGGGCGCTGTCGACGCCCTCGTCGCTGACGTCGGCGCCGAGCCGGTCGACCTCGGCCGACAGCGTGTTGAACTGGTCCTCGACGTCCTGGTAGTCGGCCGCTTCACCCTCGACGAGACCGGCGAGATCGTTGTAGCGACCGGGCCGCAGGT
This sequence comes from Nocardioides sp. CPCC 206348, assembly GCF_048654705.1. Taxonomy (NCBI): domain Bacteria; kingdom Bacillati; phylum Actinomycetota; class Actinomycetes; order Propionibacteriales; family Nocardioidaceae; genus Nocardioides; species Nocardioides sp. CPCC 206348. Next base: position 11,643 of record NZ_JBMCZA010000065.1, on the reverse strand, counting down.
CGGTGCCGTCGCTGTTGGTGGCCGACACCGCGAGCAGGCTGCCGCACAGCACGGCAACGGCGGGCGTACCGATGCGCCAGGCCAACGAGCGGCCTGAGCGATGGCCCGTCGGACCTCCGGTGTGCGTACCCGTCATACTGACAGTGTCTACTACCCAAGTCCCAGAACGATCGAGGAGCCCTCCGTGGCCAAGTTGCCCCGCCTGTTGAAGAGCAAGGAACGCGACGTGCTCGCGCCGGACCGCGGTCCGCTGTTCACACTGCGGTTCGCGCTCGCCCTGCTGCTCATCGTCGGCGGCATCGCCTGGATCCTCTTCTACTACTTCGGCGTCCGTCCGACCGACGGCTTCGGCAGCATCAACGCCGACGGCAAGCCGAACCAGCCGACCGGGCCGTCGTTCCTCCAGGACCTCGAGGGCAAGAACTACCTGATCGGGTTCATCGCGCTGTTCCTCGGCCTGGCCATCTCGGCCCACCCGAAGACGCCGCTGGGCCGTGGCCGCGGTGTCGTGGTCGGCATGCTCGGCTGCTTCATCATCGGCCTGATCTGGATCTGCATCTTCTACATCTTCCTCACGGGCAACGACCCGAAGGACCTGGCGATCTTCAACGACCTCGGTCAGAAGAACCTGTTCGTCGGCATCGCCTTCATGGCGGTCGGCTTCACCTTCGCCACGCGTTGGGAGTGACGTCGTTGGTCGAGAAGGTTGCGTAGCAACCGTCTCGAGACCCGAACGCCGGTGGACCTCAGGGTCCGCCGGCGTTTGTCGTTCCACAGGCTTGTCCCCAGCTGTGGAGAACTACACCGGTGTTATTCATCCACAATGGTGGATAACCCTGTGGATGAAGGTGCCGCCCACGGCCGGATCAGGACAGGGTGAGCGTGCGGACCAGGGTCGCCGCGATCAGGGCGACACCCACGGCACTCAGGCCGATCACCTGGAGCTGGGTACGACGACCCTTCGGCGCGTAGGCGATGACCGCCGCGATCAGCGCGCCGCCGGCCAGGCCGCCGAAGTGGCCCTGCCACGACACGTTGGACAACGTGAACGTCAGGGCGACGTTGATGCCGATCCACATCAGCAGGCCCTGGAGCTGGCCGCCGACCTTGAGGCCGACGATGACCAGCGCGCCCATCATCCCGAAGATCGCGCCGGAGGCACCGACAGTGCTGCCGGCCTCGGCGGAGAGCCAGTAGACCGCGACCGAGCCGGAGAGGCCCGAGAGGAGGTAGATGGCGAGGAAACGGGTCCGGCCGAAGACCTGCTCCAGTTGGGGGCCGAGCACCCACAGCGCCAGCATGTTGAAGCCGAGGTGCCACGGCTCGACGTGGGTGAACATGCTGGTGAGCAACTGCCAGTACGCGCCGTCGTGGACACCAAGCACCCACTGCGCGGTGGCACCGCTGGTGCACGTCGCCGAGTCGGTGATGAACGGGTAGTACGACCCGTCGCTCTCGCGACACGAGCCCGTGGGCTGCAGCGCGAAGTGTTGGTACAGCCAGCTGCCGTACCGGCCGGTGGCCATGATCGCGATCCAGATCACGGCGTTGATGCCGATCAGGACCTGCGACGTCAGCGCCGGGTTCGTGGAGCGCGCGCCGCCGTACGCCGCTGTTGCCTGGCGGACTGACTTGCGGCCCTCGGCCACGCAGTCAGGGCACTGGAAACCGACGGCCGCGTCATTCATGCAGTCCGGACAGATGGACTTGTCGCAGCGCTGGCAGCGGATCCAGGACTCGCGGTCGGGGTGCCGGTAACAGGTCGGCACCCCGACCGGAGGGTTGGTCATTTTTCTCGGTGGTCGAGCCTGTCGTGACCCGAGGTCAGCCGACGATTTCGACGGACTCGATGACGATCGGCTCGACGGGCTTGTCGTTGCGACCGGTCGGCACGGCGGCGATGGCGTCGACGACGTCGCGGCCAGCCTGGTCGGCGACCTCACCGAAGATGGTGTGCTTGAAGTTCAGCCACGTGGTCGCGCCGACGGTGATGAAGAACTGCGAACCGTTGGTGCCGGGGCCGGCGTTCGCCATCGCGAGCAGGTACGGCTTGTCGAAGACGAGCTCGGGGTGCGGCTCGTCCTTGAACGTGTAGCCGGGGCCACCGGTGCCGGTGCCGAGGGGGCACCCGCCCTGGATCATGAAGCCCGGAATGATGCGGTGGAAGCCGAGGCCGTCGTAGAACGGGCCCGTCTTGCCGTTGCCGGCGTCGTACGCCTTCTCGCCCGTGGCGAGGCCGGTGAAGTTCGCAACCGTCTCCGGCGCGTGGTTCGGGAACAGGGTGACGTTGATGTCGCCCTTGTTCGTCTTCAGGATGGCCTGGTCTGCCATGAAATCCTCGTCTCGGTGATGGGTACGTCTTCGTGCGCGGTCGATCCTACGGGCACCGTGCTTGCGCGATGGGACATGCTGGGTCCTACCCGTACAACCACCACCGCAAGGAGTACTCGGGATGAAGAAGTTGAAGACGCTCGTGCTGGTTGCCGCACTCGGTGCGGTCGTGGCCGCCGTGGCCAAGAAGCTGCAGGGTGGCAGCGCCGAAGCTTCCCAGTGGCAGTCGGCAGGGCCGACCGCCTGACCGATCCCGGTGATGGCCGTCAGGCGGCCGGTCGCGTCTCCACCTGGAGAACAGAGGCCACCTGTCGGGCCATCACCTCCTGCGCAGTACCCACCGGCAAGTTCGAAGCCGGCTGCACCAACTGGGCACGCAACCCATCGGCCAGAGCCAGCAGGGTCACCAGCTGGTGATCGGACGGCCGCCGACCCATGGCCCGATCCATCTCGTCCGCGAGCAACTGGCGCTCGTCGTCCCGCGTCGCGGCAAGGATCTCGCCCGGTACCGGATCCCCGAGGAGGTCCCGTCCCCGGGCGACTTCATGCCAGGCCGTCCAGACCGCGACTCCCATGCGCTCGTGCTCTGTCTGCGGGAGGCGGATCTCTGGAACCTCCGGGG
>NZ_JBMCZA010000065.1:8145-8680 GCF_048654705.1 Nocardioides sp. CPCC 206348 | reverse complement strand
CAGACCGCGACTCCCATGCGCTCGTGCTCTGTCTGCGGAAAGCGGATCTCTGGAACCTCCGGGTCGAGTGCCATCAGCGACTCACGGACCCACGCGAACCATCGTTGCCCCAGTGCCACCGATGCCATGCGGCACAGGACCGCGGTCGGCGTCTCGGTGTCGTCATGACGGTGACTCTGCAATCGCTGGTGCAGGCCCTGCGATGTCACCCCGAGGGCCTTGGCCACGGACCTGATGCTGAGCTCCTGGGCGCCACGGTCACGAAGGGTCTCCACCACGCCGTCCCCGATGATGTCGAAGGGATTCAGTGAGGCCGGCCGAAGGAACGGGCGCTCGTAGGGGGAGCTGATCAATCGCATGTGGACGACGGTGACACCCGGCGCCGACATCGACACGGACTCTCCACAAGCGAGATCGGTGGCCCCGAAACACCGCCCCATGCCGCAGGTTGATTGATATCAATCAACCTGCGAGCAGGCACCCTTCTCAGGAGCTGACGAGCTCGGGATGTTCCTCGCGCAGCCGATCAGCCACC
>NZ_JBMCZA010000065.1:6777-8135 GCF_048654705.1 Nocardioides sp. CPCC 206348 | reverse complement strand
GCGAGCAGGCACCCTTCTCAGGAGCTGACGAGCTCGGGGTGTTCCTCGCGCAGGCGGTCGGCCACACGGCGCTCGACCCAGAAGATCAGACCGGGGATCAGGCCGGCGATCATCATCAGGCCGAACTGCGGCAGCGTCCAGCGGGCCTTCTGCGTGAGCACGAACGCCACGGCGACGTAGACCATGTAGATCCACCCGTGCACCAGCCAGATCGGCGTCAGGTCGTCGCCGAACTGCTGCAGTCCGCTGCCGTCCTCGAGCAGGTACTTCAGGACGGAGCCGAGGGTGCCGATGACGAGAAGTACGCCGACCACGAGGGCGAGCACGCGGTAGGTGTTGAAGAGCTTGGTCACGACTGCGAGCGTACGGCGTCGCGCACGTAGCGCCACCACAGGAACCCCGCGAACGCAGCGAACACCCACCACTCGATCGCGTAGAGGATGTTGCGCAGACCGGTGAACCGGCTGGCGGGCGGGAGCTGGTCGAGCGTGGCCGCGGTGACGCCGTCGGCGAGGTCGGTGGCCAACGGCTCCTCGGTGACGACGTAGGCCTCATAGAGGTCCTGGTCCTCGTCGAGGAGCTGGAGCAGGTCGGCGATCCGCAGCGCGGGGACGATGGCGTCCTTCGGGTCGTCGTCGGGCTCGCCCGCTGCCTCCGTGGGCTGGAGCCAGCCGAGGACGTCGACCTCTCCCGACGGCGGCGGTGGCAGGTCCTCGATCGCAGTGTCGGCGGGGACCCAGCCGCGCACGACGGGTACGGCGGGCGCACCGGGCGCACCCACGCTGATCGGCGTGACCAGCCAGCGGCCCGGCTTGCCGTCGGCGCTCTCGCGGTCGGAGACGAGCACGGTGCCCTCCGCCAGGAAGGTGCCGCGCACCTCCACGGGGCGCCCGAGTCCGGCGGTCTGGAAGGGCTGGTCGGGTCCGAGGACGTCGGTCAGTGGCACCGGCTCGGCCTCGGTCAGGTCGACCCGTTCGGCCGCGCGCCGTTCCTGCCAGGCGTCGTACTGCCACAGGCCCATGCCGGCGGCGAACGCGATGCAGACCAGGGCGAGCAGGTGGGCGCCCAGCAGACGCGGGCTCCAGGGGCGCACTCTCGACTCCTGGACCACACTTGAAGCGTACTGGTCTGACCACTTGACCAGTTGGCCACATCCGGCTTACGGTCCTGTCATGGCCCTGCGACCCGTCACCCGCCGCTCCGTGTCCGATCAGGTCTTCGACCAGCTGGTCGACGACGTTGTCGACGGCGAGATCGCCGTCGGCGAAGCCCTCCCGAGCGAACGCCGGCTGGCCGAGGTGCTCGGCATCTCCCGGCCCGCGGTCCGCGAGGCGCTCCAGCGGATCGGACAGACCGGC
>NZ_JBMCZA010000065.1:1435-6727 GCF_048654705.1 Nocardioides sp. CPCC 206348 | reverse complement strand
GCTCCTGGTGCGCGGCGGGCGCCTCGACGCGGCCATCGCGCGCAGCGTCGTCGAGGCCCGCGCCGAGGTCGGCCCCGGCATCGCGGCGCTGGCTGCGGAACGCGGAGGCCCGGCACTGGCGGTGGCGCTCGACGCCGTCGTCCAGGACCTGGCGGCCACCGACGACGCGATCACCTGGCAGCGCCTCGCCCTCGACTACTGGGACCTGCTCGTCGACGGAGCCGACTCCCTGGTCTTCCGGCTCATGTACAACAGCCTCCGCGCCGCCTACGAGCCCGCCCTCCCGGCCCTCGCGGCCGTGCTCGCCGACGAGGTCGGACAGGTCGAGCCCTACCGCCTGCTGGCCGCCGCGATCCGGGCCGGCGACCCGGCCACCGCCCGCGCCGCCGCGACCCGTGTCCTCACCCCGACGGCGAGCTCGTTGCTCGGTGCGCTGGCCGCGTTGAGCGGAGACGACCTGTGAGCCCGCGTTCCGCTGATCGAGGAGGTCGCGCAGCGACCGTCTCGAGATCCACCCTCGCGGCCCAGCGGGTCGATGCCGACGAAGCCCGGTTGATCGTCGGCGACAAGGCCACCGGTCGTCGTACCAACCTCAGCCTGGGGGAGGTGTTCCGGGAGTACTGGAAGCACCCGAGCCCGTACCTGCTCAGCACCTGCCTGGTTGCGGCGATCACCGGCCGCGTGCTGGCCGGCCGCGACGGTGGCGGTTCCTGGTGGGAGCTCGCGATCCCGCTGGGGCTCGTCGCGATCCTGCCCGTGGTGGAGTGGCTGGTCCACGTCTTCATCCTGCACTGGCGGCCGCGGAAGCTCGCCGGCCTGACCCTGGACCCGCTGCTCGCCCGCAAGCACCGCGCCCACCACGCCAACCCGCGCGAGATCCCGCTCGTCTTCATCCCGTGGCAGGCCCAGCTGTGGCTGGCGCCCGCGTACACCGCGCTCGCCTGGGTGACGACACCCGACCCGAGCGCCATGTTCTCGCTGCTGATCGCCATCTACACGCTGATGTCCGGCTACGAGTGGACGCACTACCTGCTGCACAGCGACTACCGGCCGAAGTCGGCGTACTACCGCAAGATCTGGCGCAACCACCGCCTGCACCACTACAAGAGCGAGCACTACTGGTTCACCGTCACCTCCGCGGGTACGGCGGACCGGCTCTTCGGTACGGCGCCCGAGCCGAGCAGCGTCCCGACCTCGCCGACCGTGCAGCGCCTGCACGACCTGGGGCGCTGAACTAGCCGCGGCAGACGGCGAACGGCAGGTGCTGGGTCCGGGTGAGCTCGGCGGCGGCCGCCGGGTTGCTCAGCGTGTAGCCGAGCCGGCCGGTCGACGGGTCGGCCACGGGGCGGCTCATCGCGAGCGGGAACTCGGGATCGGTCGGCGGCATCACCTCGGCGAGGCGAGCGCGCTCGAAGGCATCGGAGCGGTCGTCACCCAACAGGACCGTGGCGAGCTCGGTACCGAGCGCCACGGCGAACCCGTCGAGCTCGTCGAGGGACCCGAGCGCGGCGGCAGGTGCGGCCGCCAGCTGGGCTTCCATCCCGGCGCCGAAGACGGTGTCGAAGTCGAGACAACCGCGCGTGACGTACGTCGACACGGCTTCGCGTCCGGACAGGGCGACCAACGTCGGCTCGGCACCCCAGGAATCCGCGACGTCCGGCGCCGCGGCCGAGGTGACCAGGCGGCGGGCGGTGTCGACCGACGCGCCCTTGAGCGGACCGACGCCGGCCTGCACCGCGCGCGACACGGCGGCCATCGCGGTCGTCGGCCGGAAGGCCAGCACCCAGCCGGTCCCGTCGGCGCCGGCGTAGGTGGCTTCCCACGCGACGTCGTCCTGGCTGATGCCGAAGTCGTCGCGCAGGCGAGCCTCGAACGGGCGCAACATGCCACGCGACAGCGCTGCCGTGCGCGGGACCTCGGCCCAGAACTCGTCGCGCTCGGTCGGCGCACTGTCCCTGGCCAGGGACCCGAAGCCCAGCACGAGGCGTAGCTGGTCGAAGTCCGTCACCATCACGGTGGTGGCGTCGGCCGGCACCAGGGCGAGTACGGCGGCCGAGGGTTCCAGCGATTCGTCGTACTGCGACACGACGGCGGCCGGCGCGGGTGCGTCCTGGTAGACCGGTTTCGGGTCACCACTGCAGGCGGTCAGCAGGGCAAGCCCGGCCAGCGCTGCACCCATCCGCACGCCCATCACGGCGCTGATCTTGCCACGCCCGGCGCCGGATCAGGGCTTGGTCGCGAGCGTCAGAGCGAAGTCGCCGGGTTCATCGGTCCAGACCCGACCGACCACGAGGCCCGCGGCCTCCAGCTCGGCGGCCACCTTGCTGATCCGGAACTTGGTCGAGATCTCCACCCGGATCTCCTCACCCACGTCCAGGTCGAGCACCAGGGCACCGGGAACCGTGACGCGTTGCGGGACCTCGGAGCGCAGCCGCATGTCGATCCGCTCCATGTGGGCGTCCCAGAACGGGATGTAGGTGAACCCCGACTGGTCGAAGTCGGCGCCGAGCTGGCGGTTGATGACCGTGAGGGAGTTGCGGATGAAGTCCTCGGTCACGCCGGCCGCGTCGTGATAGGCGGCGATCAACCGGTCGGTGCTCTTGACCAGGTCCGTGCCGAGGAGCAGGGAGTCCCCGGGCTCCAGCAGGTCGGCGAGGATGCTGAGGAACGCCTTGCGCTCCTCGAGGTACAGGTTGCCGATCGTGCCGCCCAGGAAGGCCACCATCCGCCGACCGCCTTCGGGCAGGTGGGACAGGTGCAGCGTGAAGTCACCGACCACACCCGCGACCTCCAGGCCGGGATAGGCATCGGCGATCTGCGCGGCTGCCTCGCGCAGGGTCCCCTCGGAGACGTCGACGGGGGAGAAGCGCGTCAGCTGGCCGGTGCGGGTGAACGCGTCGAGCAGCAGCCGCGTCTTCTCGCTGGTGCCGCTGCCGAGCTCGACGAGCGCGGTCGCACCGCTGGCGGCCACGATCTCGTCGGCGTGCGCCTCGAGGATCGCCCGCTCGGCGTTGAACGGGTAGTACTCGGGCTGCCGGGTGATCTGGTCGAACAGGGCCGACCCGTGGTCGTCGTACAACCACCTCGGCGGGAGGGTCCGCGGGTGCCGGGTCAGGCCACGGCGTACGTCGTCGACGAGGCTGCCGCTGGCCCAGTCGGGGTCCAGCAGCACCGCCAGCTCGGGCTCGAGTCGTTCGCTCATGCCGGCACGCCCCCGTCGGCGAGGCGCACCCCGCTGAGGGCCCAGCGGGCACCTGGCGGGAAGAAGTTGCGGTACGTCACGCGGGCGTGGTCGGGCGACGTCAACGCGCACCCGCCCCGAAGGACCATCTGGTTCGACATGAACTTCCCGTTGTACTCGCCGATGGCCCCGGCGGCCGGATGGAAGCCGGGGTAGGGGAGGTAGGCCGAAGAGGTCCACTCCCAGCAGTCGCCGCCGACCTGGCGGAGCCGGCCGGTGGCCGGGCCGGCTGCCTGCGGGTGCCACGTGTCGGGGCGGCCGACGGCCTCGACGTCCCCGGCGACGGAGACGCCGTGCTCCCACTCCGCCTCCGTCGGCAGCCGCTTGCCCGCCCACGTCGCATAGGCGTCCGCCTCGTAGTGGCTGACGTGGCTCACGGGCAGGCCCGGGTTGACCGGCCAGGTGCCGTTCAGGGTGTGCTCGAACCAGACCCCGTCGACCTGCTGCCAGTAGAAGGGCGCGTTGTTGCGCTGGTCGACCTTGTCGAGTCCCGCCCAGCCGTCGGAGAGCCACAGCTCCGGACGCTGGTAGCCGCCGTCGGCCATGAACGCGAGCCACTCCTCGTTGGTGACCAACCGGTCGGCCAGCCGGTACGGCTCGAGGTGCACGCGGTGCTCGGGGAGCTCGTTGTCGAAGGAGAATCCGCTGCCGGAGTGGCCGATCTCGACCAGCCCGCCCTCGATCTCGACCCAGCCGAGCTGGTCGGAGGACGCGGTCGCTGCAGGTGCGCCCGCGTAGACCGGCTGCAGCGGGTTGAGGGACAGCACGTGCTTGATGTCCATCAACAACAGCTCCTGGTGCTGCTGCTCGTGGTGGAAGCCGAGCTCGATGGTGGCGGCCAGCTTGTCGATGCTGCCCTGGTCGAGGGCGTCGACCAGCGTGCGCACCCGGTCATCGACGTTGCTGCGGTAGACCCCGACGTCATGGGCCCCGGGGCGACTGATCACGCCGCGCTCGGCGCGCGCATAGCGCGGACCGACCGCTTCGTAGTAGCTGTTGAAGAGGAACCAGTACGTCTCCTGGTACGGCGCGAAGCCCGCCTCGTTGTCCGCCAGCAGGAACGTCTCGAAGAACCACGTCACGTGCGCGCGGTGCCACTTGGTCGGCGAGACGTCGGGCATCGACTGGACCGTCTGGTCCTCGGGCGAGAGCGGTGCCGCGAGCCTTTCGGTGTGGGAGCGGACCTCGTCGTACCGCTGAAGGATCGAGTCTGCAGTCCACTGTCCAGCAGTCATGACTCGAGCCTAGGAGAGTGCACCGACAAACCGAAGGGTCCATGCTGGTCGGATGTCCGAGAGCTACGACTTCAGTGACCTGCGGGCCACCTTCATCAACTGCACCCTGAAGCGGTCACCCGACCTCAGCCACACCGAGGGACTCGTCGACGTGAGCGCCGCCATCATGCGCAAGCACGGCGTCACCGTCGACAAGTTCCGCGCCGTCGACCACCCGATCGCGACCGGTGTCTACACGGACATGCGCGAGCGCGGCTGGGAGGTCGACGCGTGGCCGGACATCCACCGCACGGTGATGGCCAGCGACATCCTGGTCCTCGCCGGACCGATCTGGCTGGGCGACAACAGCAGCGTCATGAAGCAGGTCATCGAGCGGTTGTACGGCGGCAGCGCCGACCTCAACGATCGCGGGCAGTACGCCTACTACGGGCGGGTCGGCGGCTGCCTGATCACCGGCAACGAGGACGGGGTCAAGCACTGCGCGATGAACATCCTCTACTCGCTCCAGCACCTCGGCTACACGATCCCGCCGCAGGCCGACGCCGGGTGGATCGGCGAAGCCGGGCCGGGGCCGTCGTACCTCGACCCCGGCAGCGGCGGCCCCGAGAACGACTTCACCAACCGCAACACCACGTTCATGACCTGGAACCTGCTGCACCTGGCACGGATGCTCAAGCAGGCCGGCGGGATCCCGGCGTACGGCAACCAGCGCTCGGCCTGGGACGCCGGTGCCCGGTTCGACCACGAGAACCCCGAGTACCGCTGACGCCGGCGTGGCCCCCACCTGCGCGTCACCCTCGAACGCACCTGGCTCGA
>NZ_JBMCZA010000065.1:374-1425 GCF_048654705.1 Nocardioides sp. CPCC 206348 | reverse complement strand
CGAGAACCCCGAGTACCGCTGACGCCGGCGTGGCCCCCTCCTGCGCGTCACCCTCGAACGCACCTAGCGCAACGCGGCGAGCCGGTTGCGCACCCATGCCTCGTTGACGCGGCGGAAGTCTGCCTGGGAGAACCTGATGTCCCGCCCGCCCGTCGAGTCGATCGACTCATTCATCGAGACCCGGATCAATGCCGGCGGCTTGGACGCATAGGTATTGGCCCACGGTCCGTACACGGACGGTTCGAGGACGGTCAGTGCATCGGGCACGATCCTGAACTCCACCGACTCGTCGTCGCCGAACTTCGGGGCTGCCTTCAACCGGTCGTAGCTGTCGGCCACCTCCTTCCGGGTGCTGCGCCCAGCGGCCAGTGACACCCGCACCCGCTTTCCGGCGTACGTGCAGAGGAGCCCGGCCTCGTCGTTGTCATGCCCGGTGGCGTACTTCACCTCGCCGACCGCCGCCGTGACCATCTTCGAGCGCGGCGACGGGCAGGCGCGCGGAACCTGGATCGGATGCTCGTGCATTCCCGGAGTCGCCTGGTCGAGCAACCTGGTGAGGAGCTCCTGGACGGTTGCCGGAGAGCCCTGGAACCACCCCGAGCCGACGAACACCGCATAGTCACCCTCGCGTGCCCACGCGTCGAAGCCGTACTTCGAGCCGCGCACGTAGAGCGCCTCGTCGCCCACACCAGCGAGGGGTATCAGCTTTCCCCGGAACTCGGCCGCACTACGAAGGTCAGCGGCGAACTTCCGGCCGGGAACCTGGCTGAAGCCGTAGTAGATGAGTGCGACGCCGTCGTTGCCGGCGACGACACAGCGGGCCAGTCGTGCGTCTGTGGGATCCATCTCCGCACCGACACCCGTCACCTTCTCGGCGCCGATCACCTCGACCTGGTCGTCGGCGGAGAGCAGCGCACACGTGTCGACCGGGGCGTGCATCGCCTGCTCGTCGACAGCAGCGTCCGAGGTCGCGGCGCTGGGACTGGTCGGTTCGTGCCGCGATTCCCCTCCGGGTCCGCCAGACCGGTCCTGGTCGTTGCAGCCCGCGACG
>NZ_JBMCZA010000065.1:0-364 GCF_048654705.1 Nocardioides sp. CPCC 206348 | reverse complement strand
GGGGCGTGCATCGCCTGCTCGTCGACAGCAGCGTCCGAAGCCGCGGCGCTGGGACTGGTCGGTTCGTGCCCCGAATCCCCTCCGGATCCGCCAGACCGGTCCTGGTCGTTGCAGCCCGCGACCGCCAGGACCACGCAGGCCACCAGTACGGCGAGGGGAGCACGCCGGACTCCAGAGAGGTTCATGGATGGCGACCCTCCCCCCGGTCCGGTCCCGACAAACCCCACAACGAGAAGAAACCGCAGCATGAGCTGCGGTTTCATCGGTGGAGCCTAGGAGATTCGAACTCCTGACATCTGCCTTGCAAAGGCAGCGCTCTACCAGCTGAGCTAAGGCCCCTGGCCGGGGGTCTCGAGACGGTTGC
>NZ_JBMCZA010000064.1:33424-35059 GCF_048654705.1 Nocardioides sp. CPCC 206348 | reverse complement strand
CGCGGCGGCCCGGCCAGCGGCATCGGCTCGATCGGCAGCAGCGGCCGGACGGGCGGGCCCGGCTCCCTCGGTCGTTCGGGCGCAGCCCCGGGCACTGCTGCGGGACGCGGCACCAGCACGGGCCGCGGCGGCGGCGCCGTTCCGGGCGGCACCGGCGGCCGCGGAGGACGCGGCGGTGCCGGCGGTCGCGGCGGCATCGGTGGCATCGGTGGCACGGGAGGAGCACGCCGCAAGCGCGACGGTGACCCGTCACCGGACCGCGACCTCTTCGACGACGGTGAGGACTGGATCGACGACGAGGGCACCGGGCCCGGCGTGCTCGGCTGACCTGGCCTGCCGGGCTGGCCCGGCCCGGGTTCAGCCCGCGAGGACGTCGGTGACCGGCAGGCTCGAGTCTGCCGGCAGGTCGAGCGGGGACGGTGGACGTCCTCGTTCGACCATCGTCGCGCCGAGGGCGGCCACCATGGCACCGTTGTCGGTGCACAGTCCGGGCCTGGGCACCCGCACCCGGATGCCGAGCTTGCCGGCTCGCTCCTCGGCCATCGCCCGCAGGCGCGAGTTCGCGGCGACGCCGCCGCCGATCATCAGGTCCTCGATGCCTTCGGCTTTGGCGGCATCGAGGGCCTTGCGCACGAGGACGTCGCAGACGGCCTCCTGGAAGGAGGCGGCGACGTCGGCGACCGGAACCGGTTCACCGCTGCGCTCGCGGGCCTCCACCCAGCGGGCGACCGAGGTCTTGAGTCCCGAGAAGGAGAAGTCGAAGCGGTGCCGTTCGAGGTCGCGGCGCGTCGACAGCCCGCGCGGGAAGTCGATGGCGATCCGGTCGCCCTCGCGTGCGACCCGGTCGATGTGCGGTCCGCCCGGGAACGGCAGGCCCAGGAGCCGGGCGACCTTGTCGAAGGCCTCGCCCGCCGCGTCGTCGATGGTGGCGCCCATGGGGTCGATGCCGCCGTCGTGGCCGGTGATGTCGGTGACCTTGAGCAGGCTGGAGTGTCCACCGGACACCAGCAGCGCCAGGCAGGGTTCCGGAAGCGGGCCGTGCTCGAGCTGGTCGACAGCGACGTGGGCGGCGAGGTGGTTGACGCCGTAGATCGGCTTGCCCAGGCCCAGGGCCAGGGCCTTGGCGGAGGCGACGCCCACCAGCAGCGCGCCCGCGAGGCCGGGACCGTGGGTCACCGCGATCGCGTCGACGTCGGCCAGCTGGATGCCGGCCGTCTCGCATGCCCGCTGGATCGTGGGGACCATCGCCTCGAGGTGGGCACGGCTGGCCACCTCGGGTACGACGCCACCGAAGCGCGCGTGCTCCTCGACGCTGCTGGCGACGGAGTCGGCCAGCAGGGTGTGGCCCCGCACGATGCCGACACCGGTCTCGTCGCAGGAGGTCTCGATGCCGAGGACCAGCGGTTCGTCGCGAATCACGGGACCATTGTGACCGGTGCGGCCAGGACGAGTGCTGTGGTGCCGTCGCGGTAGTAGCGGGCACGCTTGCCGAGCTCGGTGAAGCCGTGACGTTCGTAGAACCCGCGGGCCGCGGCGTTGTCCTCGCGCACCTCGAGCAGCAGCCGGTCCGCGCCGCCCTCCGCGGCCAGGGCCTGGACGGCCGCCAGCAGCGCCGTGGCGACACCCGAGCGCCGA
>NZ_JBMCZA010000064.1:30985-33372 GCF_048654705.1 Nocardioides sp. CPCC 206348 | reverse complement strand
GGCGACGACGTAGGCAACGGTCGGAAGGGAGCCGCTGACCCCTTCACTGACCAGGTTCGTCGACCAGGGATCGAGCGGGAACGCGTCGGCTTCCAGCTCGACGATGGCGGGCACGTCCGCCGCGAGGGCCGCACGGACGACCGGGGAGGTCACTTCGCCGGCGCTCCGTCGGGCAGCACGGCCTTGGCGGCCCGCGGGATCTCGGCGTCAGGACGTCGCAGGTAGAGCGGTTCGGGCCCCAGCACCTCCACCTGCTGCGCGATCACGGCGCGGGCCAGCCAGGCGGCGTCCGGTCGCAAGGGGGTCCGCGCGTTCGGGAACGCGTCCGGATAGAGCGCGGCACCTTCGCCGACGACCGGCAGGTCACTGGCGAGCACGGCCGGACGCTCCACGACCGGCGCGGACTGACGCCTCCCGTTGCCGTCGTACGACGCCAGGTAGACCTCCTTGCGTCGCGCGTCCGTGGCGACGAGGAAGTCGCCGTCCACCACCCCCGTGGCGACCGCCTCGGCAGCGAGGGCATCGAGCGAGCACACGCCGTGGACGGGGACGTCGAGCACGTGGGCCAGGGTCCGGGCCGTGACCAGGCCGACCCGCAGCCCGGTGAACGGACCGGGGCCGACACCGACGGCGATGCCGGTCACGCCGTCCGGCGTGGTGCCGGCGGAGGCGAGGACCTGCTCGATGAGCGGCGCCAGCTGTTCACCGTGCCGCATCCCGATCTCCGCCGTCGCGGCAGCGACCACCTCGGTCCCGTCATGCAGGGCGACGGTGACCGACGGCGACGCGGTGTCGAAGGCGAGCAGCACGGCGTCGAGGCTACCGGCCCGACCCGGTGGCCCTCACTGCCAGGCGCGGACCCAGTCCACTTCGACCGTTGCTGCGTCGGCCGTCTGGTCGGTCGGCGCGTTCCAGAGGTGGCCCCAGACCTGGGTCACCACGAGGTTGAAGGGCTGGTCGAACGGCTTCGGCCGGATCTGCCCGAGCGGGATCCAGGAGTGCGAGAAGCAGAGCTTGCCGTCGTAGAAGAACCGCATCTGCTGGGAGGTCCACTCGACCGCGTAGGTGTGGAAGGCGCTGGTCGAGGTCGGCATCGGGCAATTGGCGCCGGTGCTCAGCAGGGGCACCTCGCCGGAGTAGTGCACCGAGGGATACACCTTGCCGGGGCGGGCGCTGAACCACTCGGCGACGTCCACCTCGCCGGACAGCGGCCACTGGCCGTAGGTGTGGGCCTGGGGGTAGAGCCACAGGGCCGAGTGCGCGCCGGGAATGCCCGCACCGGCCGGCATCTTCGCCCGGAACTCGAAGCGACCGTACGTCTGCCCGAACCGGTCCCGTGTCGTCACGGTGCCGGCGGTGGACGTGGTCTCGAAGGCGCCGAACGGGCTCGCACAGGTGAACGCGTCGAGGTTCCGGCGGGCCGACACCCTCAACGTGCCGGACGCAACGGCGATCGTCGACGGATCGTTGACGTAGCAGTCCCGGTTGCCGCTGCTCATTCCGCTGTACGACGTCTCCTGGACCAGCCACTTGCTCGTGTCCAGAGCCGTCCCGTCGAACTCGTCGCGGAAGGTGCAGGCGTAGTAGGAGCCGTCCGCGCGACGGGGCCGGACACCGCACTCGTCCTTGGGCGCGGGAGCGGGCGTCGGCGCTGCTGCGGGAGTGGCGACCTTGCGTGGCCCGACCTGGCGCACGCCGCTGGCGCGGCCACGGGAGACCACGCGGTACTTGCGGATCCGCGTCGGGTTGCGGATGGCGATCCGGTAGGTGCCGGAACGCGCCGCGCGCGTCGTACGGACCGTCACCCAACGGGTCGTTCCGCGCACCTGGAGCCGGACCACGGCCCGCGGCGAGGAGCGACCGGTGAAGAGCACGGACGAGGCACGCTGGACGGGGCGGTCGAGAGCGGGCGACGACTGGCGTTGTGCCACGGCCTGGTCCATGGGCAGGCCGATCGCGGCGACACACGCCAGCGCCACAACCAGTGCCCGACATCTCATCATGAGACTCATCTGATCCACTCCCCTTGACCCTCGATTCGAGGCTAGGAGTGAGCGATGGGTCCGCGGCACCTGCGCGCGGACGACCTCGCATGACCCGCATGGACGGCCGACCCGGGATGGGGGTCCCCGGGACCGGGGTCCCGGGACCGGGGTCCCGGATCAGGCTCTACAGAGGGGAAATCCGGTTACGGCGCCAGCAGGTCCACGCCGAGCCAGCGCACGCCGACCGGGTCAAGCTCCACGACCCGCGGATCTGCCTCCGGGTCGATGACGTCGGCCGCAACGGTGCCGCCCGTGGCGCGGCCGATGCGGACCTCGAGCCACGCGTCGGCCAGCCCCTCGGCCAGGCCGCTCCCCCACTCGACGACCGTGACCGCGTCGTCG
>NZ_JBMCZA010000064.1:29241-30923 GCF_048654705.1 Nocardioides sp. CPCC 206348 | reverse complement strand
AGGGACGGGCCGTCCGCCAGCGAGGGATGCACCCGGGCGATCACGAAGGTCGGCGAGGTGATGCCGCCGCGGACGCCGAGCCCGGCGCCCAGGCCCTGGGTGAACGTGGTCTTGCCGGCGCCGAGCTCACCGCTGAGCACCAGCACGTCACCGGCCCGCACCACCGACGCCAGGTGCTCGCCCAGGGCGCGCATCGCTTCGGCGGTGGGGACCTCGACGGTGTGCGGCACCGGCCGCGCCATCTCGACGTACGGCGGCCGCCGGGCCGTTTCCGCAAAGCCCATGTCGCGCCAGAACTGCACGGTCAGCGGGAGCTCCTGACGGGCCAGGATGACCAGGCGGCGCAGGCCCTCGCGCTGCGCGGCCTCGGCGAGGGCGGCCCGGACCAGGGCCCGGGCGATGCCGCGGCCCTGAGCGCCGGGGTCCACGCCGAACCGGCGCAGGTAGAGCGCGTCGCCATCCGGGTCGAGGACGACGGCGCCGACCGTGCGGCCGTCCAGGCGCGCGAGCAGGCCACCACCGGGGGCGAGCAGCGCCGCGATCGAGGCCTCGGTCTCGCTGAGTGCGTCGGCGGGCGGGTCCAGCACGGGCCGCGCGGCGAAAGCGGCGCGGACCACGGCAAGTACCTCGGCGGCGGCCTCCTGGCCGACCACGGTGACCTCGAGACTCACCGCGTCGCGGCCCTCGCGGTCGCCGCGGTGATCAGCTGGTCGAGCTCGGCGTTGACCAGCTCGTGCCGCTCCATGATCACCATGTGCCCGGCGCCCTCGCACTCGAGCAGCCGGGAGTCCGCGATGCGGGAGTGCAGCTTGCGCGAGTGGCCGATCGAGGTGATCTTGTCGTTGGTCCCGCAGATGATGGACGTGGGAATCCGGCCGAGGCTCTCGACGTGGTCGAACTTGTCGAGGCTCGCGAAGTGCGGGAAGAAGTCGGCGACCACCTCGAACGGCGTGGCCCCGAGCATCTCGTCGACGAACTCGACGTACCCCCGTGGCACCGGGCCGCCGAACGCGAACCGGTCGGTGGCGACCGTGGCGATCGAGCTGCCTGCCTTCCGCAGCACGTCCACGGCACGATGGCCCAGGTGCAGGGTCCGGACGGCGCCCATGGCGAAGGGGCCCGTCAGCCGCGCCGGCAGCATCGGGAGCAGGATCCGGCTCGGGTCGAGCCCGCCGGCGGTCGTCGAGACCAGGCCGGCCCCGACCACGCGGGTCCCGATCAACTCGGGGAACTGCTCGGCCAGCGCGACGATGGACATGCCGCCCATCGAGTGACCGACGAGGACGATCGGGCCGTCGGGAACGACGGCCTCGATGACGTCCTTGAGGTCGCGGCCCAGCTGCTCGATGGTCGAGTGCGTGCGACCGGAGTTGCCGGACCGGCCGTGCGAACGCTGGTCGTAGTAGACCGTCCGCACCAGCCCGCGGTAGGCCGCACGCTGGAAGTGCCAGCAGTCGAGGTTGAGGCAGAAGCCGTGGACGAACACCACGGTGACCGGCAGTGCATCGTCCTTGGTACGACGAAGCAGGCGCTCGAGCGGACCGGCCGGTGCAGTGGCGGGCGCGGCGCCGACCTCGTCGACCTCGACGTACAGGCGCACCCCGTCCTCGGCGACGACGGTGACCTCCGGGGAGCGCAGGGTGCCGAACGGGATGTCCTCGCCGGCCCGGCGACCGATCTGC
>NZ_JBMCZA010000064.1:28913-29149 GCF_048654705.1 Nocardioides sp. CPCC 206348 | reverse complement strand
CCCACGTAGCGTCGCGTCATCCGGCCACCGATCCTCGTCACGATCTCGTAGTTGATGGTGCCGCACGCCTCGGCCCAGTCCTGCGCGGTGGGACCACCGGCGGACGGTGGACCGAACACGATCACCTCGGTCCCGACCGACGGACGGTCACCGTCCAGGTCGACGACGACCTGGTCCATGCAGACCGTGCCGCGGATCGGTCGGTTCTTGCCGGCGATCCCCAGCTGCGCTGCGGC
>NZ_JBMCZA010000064.1:28499-28903 GCF_048654705.1 Nocardioides sp. CPCC 206348 | reverse complement strand
CGTGCCGCGGATCGGTCGGTTCTTGCCGGCGATCCCCACCTGCGCGGCGGACTCGGGCGAGCCGGGTCGCGAAGCCGCGCGCGGGATGCCGTCGGCGTACCCGATCGGCACCAAGGCGACCGTGGTCGGGCGGTCGGCGATCCAGTGGTGGCCGTAGGAGACGCCGTCGCCGACGGCGAGGTCCTTGACCATGACCAGTGGGCCACGAACGGTCATCGCCGGCACCAGTCCGATGTCGGTGGCCTGGCCCGGTGCGGGGTCCAAGCCGTAGAGCGCGATGCCGCAGCGCACGGCGTCGAACCGCGAGGAAGGGCGCAGGATCGTTGCAGCCGAGTTGGCAAGGTGCCGCAGCCCGGGACGCAGGCCGTGCTCCTCGGCCAGGGCGAGTGCGTCACGGAAGGCCT
>NZ_JBMCZA010000064.1:27543-28489 GCF_048654705.1 Nocardioides sp. CPCC 206348 | reverse complement strand
ACGGCGTCGAACCGCGAGGAAGGGCGCAGGATCGTTGCGGCCGAGTTGGCCAGGTGCCGCAGCCCGGGACGCAGGCCGTGCGCCTCGGCCAGGGCGATCGCGTCACGGAAGGCCCGCTCCTGGCGATCGTTGGCCGGGTGCGAGGGCTCGTCGGCGCAGGCGAAGTGCGACCAGATGCCGGTGACCGTCCAGTGGCCGGCCTCCTCGCCTGCCCGCGCCCGGTCGAACACGTCGGCCCACGCGGCGCGCGGTGCTCCCCCGCGGGACAGGCCGGTGTCGACCTTGAGCTGGATCCGCGCCGGGCTGGTCCGGCCCGCGAACGCGGCCGCCATCGCATCGAGCTCGTCGACGGAGTAGGCGCTCACCTCGATGTCGACGTCCGCAGCCGCGGCGTAGTCGGCGCCCGGAGCCGTGATCCAGCACAGCAACGGACCGTCGACGCCGGCCGCGCGCAGGGCAAGGGCTTCCTCGATGGTGGCCGTGGCCAGCCAGTCCGCACCACCGTCGCGGGCGGCGCGGGCGCACTCGACCATGCCGTGGCCGTAGCCGTCGGACTTGACCACCGCGATCAGCGGGACGCCCGCGGTCTCGCGCAGCAGTCGCGCGTTGGCCCGGATGGCGTCGAGGTCGACGACGATCTCGGCAGGGCCCAGGGGCGCCGACGTGCTGGACATGGCTCCGATCCTCCCATCACTCCGTGTCGAGGGATGCGATGAGGGCCGGGAGTGCGACCGCGACGTCGGACGCGACGATCGGGCCTCCCGCCGCTGCCTGCGTGGCTGCGGCGCCGTGCAACCAGGACCCGACCGAGGCGGCGTCGAACGGATCGAGGGCGCCCGCCAGCAACGCGCCGATCAGGCCGCCGAGGACGTCGCCCGCCCCGGCCGTCGCCAGCCACGGCGTGCCGGACGTCGTCACCCGGACCCGCCCGCCCGGTTCGGCGATC
>NZ_JBMCZA010000064.1:4372-27472 GCF_048654705.1 Nocardioides sp. CPCC 206348 | reverse complement strand
CTCGGCCTCGACCGCCGCGCGCTCGACGCCGAGCATCCGGGCCAGCTCACCGGCGTGCGGCGTGAGGACCGCCGACCGCCCGCGGGCCAGGTCGGCGAAGGCGAGGGCATCGGCGTCCACGACGAGCGGCACGTCGTCGGCCAGCGAGTCGCGCAGCGACTGCTCCGCGTGGGTGTCGCTGCCCGACCCGACGACCCAGGCCTGCACCCGACCGGCACCGACGACCTCGGGATGGCGATCGCGGATCCGGTCGTTTACGGCGGGGTCGCCGTCGTAGCGCACCATCCCGGCGAGGCCGCACGCCGCGCCGTCGACACTGAGCAGTCCGGCGCCCGGGTAGGCCGCGGAGCCGGCGCGCACGCCGACGACACCGCGGGTGTACTTGTGCGAAACCGGGCCGGGGCGTGGCAGCAGCGCCGCCACGTCGGCAGGCTGGAGCGCCTCGAGGGAGCTCCACCCGGTGGTTGAGGTGCGAGCCTGCGAGCCTCGAAGCCCGAGGCCGATGTCGACGAGCTCGATCGCCCCGCACGCCTGGGCGGCCGGATCGAGCAGGTGGCAGCCCTTGTGGGTGCCGAAGGTGACGGTCAGCGTCGCCGTGACGTGCGGCCCGTCCACGGCGCCGGTGTCGACGTCGACCCCGGACGGCACGTCGACCGCGACGACCGGGATCCCCTCGAGCGCGGCCAGTGCAGCCACGGCGTTCGGGCGCAGTCCAGGCCGGCCGCCGATCCCGACGATCCCGTCGATGACGACGTCGAACGGCCCGGTGGTTTCGAGGCTCGTCGCTGGCGCTCCTCGCACCTCAACCAACGGGCACACCCTGCCGCCGGCAGTCCTGAGCGCCGCCACTCCGCCCGCGTGCGCCTGCTCCGAGAGCAACCACGCCTCGACCTGCACGCCCCGCCGTGCGAGCACGACGCCGGCGTACAACGCGTCACCGCCGTTGTCGCCGGACCCGACGAGCAGCACGACCCGCCGCCCATAGGCGGAGCCGAGGAAGTCGAGCACTGCGTATGCGAGACCGTGCGCCGCCCGCTGCATCAACGCACCGTCCGGCAGCTCGGCGAGCAACGTCGCCTCCGCAGCCCGGACCTGCTCGACGGTGTGCGCGCGGATCACGGTCAGTCCTCGAGGACGACGACCGCCGAGGCGATGCCGCCGTCATGGGTCAGCGAGAGGTGCACCGAGCGCACGCCGAGCAGATCGGCCTCGGCGAGCACCGTCCCGCGCATCACGAAGCGAGGGCGACCGGACTCCTCGGAGACCACCTCCGCGTCGTGCCAGGCCATCCCGCGGGGGGCGCCCAGCGCCTTCGCGAGGGCCTCCTTGGCCGCGAACCGTGCGGCCATCGAGCTGATGTGCCGGCCGCGTTCGGCCTCGACGAACAGCTTCTCCACCAGCGCGGGAGTACGACGACACGACTCCTCGAACCGGGCGATCTCGCACACGTCGATCCCGACTCCCACCACGGCCATGAGGCGTTACTCGACCGTGACGGACTTGGCGAGGTTGCGGGGCTGGTCGACGTCGTGGCCGAGCGCCGTGGCCAGCTCGCACGCGAACAGCTGGAGCGGCAGCACCGCCACCAGCGGCTGCAGCAGCACCGGCACCTTGGGCAGCAGGAGCAGGTGGTCGGCGTACTGCTCGATGGAGGTGTCGCCGACCTCGGCCAGGCAGATCGTGCGCGCACCGCGGGCCCGGACCTCCTGGATGCCGCTGAGCATCTTCCCGTGCAGCTGGTCGCGGCCCTTGGGCGGCACGACGCAGAACACGGGGAGGCCTTCCTCGATCAGGGCGATCGGGCCGTGCTTGAGCTCGCCGGCGGCGAAGCCCTCGGCGTGAATGTAGGCGAGCTCCTTGAGCTTGAGCGCGCCCTCGAGCGCGACCGGGTAGCCGGCGTGCCGGCCCAGGAACAGGACCGACCGGGTGTCGACGTGCGTGCGGGCGAGCTCGTAGACGGACTCGGCGTCCTTGAGCACGGTCTCGATGTGCCCGGGCATCGCCTCGAGCTGCTCCATGATCTCGTCGATCTCGTCACCGAAGCGGGTGCCCTTGACCTGCGCGATGTAGAGCGCGAGGAGGTAGCAGGCGACCAGCTGGGTGAGGAATCCCTTGGTCGACGCGACGCCGATCTCGGGTCCGGCGTGGGTGTAGATGACGGCGTCGGACTCCCGCGGGATCGAGGACCCGTTGGTGTTGCAGATCGCGAGGACCTTGGCCTTCTGCGAGCGCGCGTGGATGATCGCCTGCAGCGTGTCGGCCGTCTCCCCCGACTGGCTGATCGCGACGATCAGGGTGGTGGAGTCGATGATCGGGTCGCGGTAGCGGAACTCCGAGGCGAGCTCGACCTCCACCGGTGTGCGGGTCCAGTGCTCGATGGCGTACTTCGCGACCATGCCGGCGTAGAACGACGTCCCGCAGGCGATGATGATGATCTTGTCGATGTCGCGGAGCTCCTCGTCCGCGAGGCGCATCTCGTCGAGCTGCAGCTGCCCTGCCGCCGTACGACGGCCGATCAGCGAGTCCGCGACGGCGCGCGGCTGCTCGAAGATCTCCTTGCGCATGAACCAGTCGTGGCCGTCCTTCTCCGCAGCGGAGAGGTCCCAGTCGACGTGGAAGCGCTTGGCCTCGACCGGCCGGCCCCAGAAGTCGGTGACCCGGACCTCGTCGCGGGTCATCACGACGATCTGGTCCTGGCCGAGCTCCAGCGCCTCGCGGGTGAACTCGATGAACGCGGCGACGTCGGAGCCGAGGAAGTTCTCGCCCTCGCCCAGGCCGACGACGAGGGGCGAGTTGCGGCGTGCCGCGACGACCGTGTCGGGGTCCTGGCTGTCGATCGCGACCAGCGTGAAGGCACCGTCGAGCTGCTGGCAGACGCGCTGCATGGCGGTGATCAGGTCGACACCGGACTGGACCTGGAGCTCGACGAGGTGCGCGACGATCTCGGTGTCGGTGGCGGAGAGCAGTTCGTGGCCGTCGTCCTCGACGCGGGAGCGGAGCTCGACGAAGTTCTCGATGATGCCGTTGTGCACGAGGCCGACCCGGCGGGCCGAGCCCGTGTGCGGGTGGGCGTTGACGTCGTTGGGCGGTCCGTGGGTCGCCCAGCGGGTGTGGCCGATGCCGATCCCGGAGGTGGGCATGGGCTCGTCATCGAGGACCTTCTCGAGGTTGGCCAGCTTGCCGGCCTTCTTCTCGATGAACAGGTCACCGTCGCTGACCACCGCGACCCCCGCCGAGTCGTAGCCGCGATACTCCAGCCGGCGCAGACCGTCGATGATCGTGTCCTGAGCCGACCTGGGCCCGATGTATCCGACGATCCCGCACATGATCAGGGAGTCTACGGTGGACGCGCCCGCAGGCGCGCAGGGGCGCACTGGAAGAATCGTCGTCATGGTGACCGGTCCCACGGCGGACAACCTCCCCACGACTCAGGCTGGTGACGAGTCGCAGCGAGAGTCGTCCCCGTACGTCGAGCTCGACCGGGCGACGTGGGCGAAGCTGGCGTCGGAGACCGAGAGCCCCCTCACCACCGAGGAGCTCGACCGCCTCCGCGGCCTCGGCGAGTCGCTCGACCTCGACGAGATCCGCGACGTCTACCTCCCGCTCTCCCGGCTGCTGAGCCTGCGCGTCAGCAGTGCCTCGGCGCTGCACCAGGACCAGGAGGAGTTCCTGCACGGCCTCACCCCGCCCCGCACGCCGTTCGTGATCGGGCTCGCGGGGTCGGTGGCCGTCGGCAAGTCGACCGCCGCGCGCGTCCTCCAGCAGATGCTGGCGCGCTGGCCCGAGCACCCCAACGTCGCCCTGGTGACCACCGACGGCTTCCTCTATCCCAATGCGGAGCTCGAGAAGCGCGGCCTGCTCGAGCGCAAGGGCTTCCCGGAGTCCTACGACCGGCGCGCCCTGCTCAAGTTCGTGATCGACATCAAGTCGGGCAAGGACGAGGTCGAGGCACCGGTCTACTCCCACCTCATCTACGACGTGATGCCGGACGAGAAGGTGGTCGTGAAGCGACCCGACATCGTCATCGTGGAGGGCCTGAACGTCCTCCAGCCGGCGCGGGTGCGCGAGGACGGCCGGATCACCCTGGGCCTGTCCGACTTCTTCGACTTCTCGATCTTCGTCGACGCGAACACCAACCACATCCGGGACTGGTACGTCGACCGCTTCCTGCGCCTGCGCGAGACGGCCTTCCGCGACCCCGGGTCCTACTTCGCCAAGTACGCCGCGCTGAGCCACGACACGGCAGTCGACGAGGCGCGCCGGATCTGGGACTCCATCAACGGGCCCAACCTGGAGCGCAACGTGCTGCCGACCCGCTCCCGCGCGACGCTGGTGCTCCGCAAGACCGCGGACCACTCCGTCCGCTACGTGCGCCTGCGCAAGATCTGACGCGGGGCGCCGTGACACCGGGACAGAACCGCCCACGCCTCGTGGCCCTGTGCGCCGCTCTCGTATTCGCCCTGTCGGCGGCTGGTTGTGGCACCGAGGCGCCCGACGCTCCTGGCGCGGGGCCTTCGCGCACCCCAGCCGCGAACGCCAACACGACACCCGCCCCCGAAGCATCCGGTTCGCCGACGAACAGCGGGCCCGACCCGACATACTCACTCCCGGCGATCGCAGCCAAGGCGCCCGACGCCGGCGAACTCGTCGTCCTGCGCGAGGCCGGATCGACCCGGCGGCACATCCGCGAGGAGGTCCGCTATCGCAGTGACGGGCTGACCATCACCGGCGTGCTCCTCCGACCTCGCGGCAAGGGCCCGTTCCCGGCCGTCGTCATCGTGCACGGTCGCGTCCCGATCAAGGCGTACCGCACCGGCGGCGGGCTGGAGGTGGAGCAGGACGCCCTCGTGGCGGCGGGATTCGTCGTCTTCCAGACCGACCTCCGGGGCCACGCCGGCTCTGACCCTCTCGGCCCGTTCGACCAGCAGACGATGGTCGGCTACACCCGCGACACGATCAACGCGCTGGCCACGCTCCGCACGCAGGACTACGTCGACGCTGATCGGATCGGCGTACTCGGCCGGTCGATGGGCGGCGGCATCGCGATGAACGTCCTGGTGACCCACCCCGGCCTCGCCCGCGCAGCCGTCCTGTTGTCCCCCATCAGCTCGACCTTCGCCCAGGCGACCGCACTCCTGGCCAGCCTCGGCAGTCCGGCCGACCGCAACGCCGTCCGCGACGAGTTCGGCGCACCGAGCGCGAACCCCGGTTTCTATCGAGACCTGTCGCCGCGTACCTACTTCTCGAAGATCACCGCGTCCGTGCTGATCCAGCACGGTACGGCGGACCCCGTGTGCCCCCTGAAGTGGTCGGAGACAACGCTCGGGGTGCTCCGGACGGCCGGCGTCGACGCCGACCTGGAGCTCTACGAGGGCGAGCGCCACATCTTCGACGCCCGGCACGACCAGGCCGTCCAGAACGCGGTCGCGTTCCTCGACCAACGGCTCGACTGACGTCGTTCCACCGAGCCGGTCAGGAGTTCCCTGCGAAGCTGCGGTGCGGTCGGAACCTCACCAGCTTGGCGCCGTTGACGTCGTACCCGTCGATGGCGATGTCCGGGCCCGAGTAGGGGATCGTCGACTCGACCTCGACGCTGTACGGGAAGCCGACGTAGACCCGCACGAAGACATGGCCTCCACGCCCCGGAGCGATCCACTCCTCGAACACGTCCTCGGTGTCCTTGGGATTGCGGATCGTGTGACTGCTGCCGAGTTCCGCGTCGAAGGCGAAGCGAGCCGTCGCCACACTGTCCCAACGTGAATAGGACAGCCTCACCCGCTCGCCGTTGAACGTGGTGGCGCACGACCACACCTCCGCGCGGTCCCCGGTCAGTTCACCGCCGGTGCAGTCCTGGTCCTTCATCGATGGGAACACCCACGTCAGACCAGCCTGCCCCGTCGGGGTCGGGTCGCAGTTGCTGACGCGAACGACCCGCGATCCGTCCCAGCAGGTGACGTCGCCGACCGGCTCGGGTGCGGGCGAGGTCAGTTCGTCGGTCGGGCCGGCGCTGGCGGCGGTGTCGGTGCCCGCGCTGTTGTCGGTGCCTCGCGTCGTGACGTCGTCGTTCGCGGTCGTGACCGTGTCGTCGCCGGTCAACTGCACCAGGGCGACCGCTGCCCCGACGCCGAGGGCCACGGCCAGGAAGCACGCAGCGATGATCGCGAGCACCTTGCCCTTCCGGGGCGGCGGCGTCGCCGCGGGCACCCTGGGCGGAGCCATCGGGTAGACCGGCTGCGTGTACGACGAGGGCGAGGGCTGCAGGGACGGCGGGGACGGCGGGGGCGAGATCACCGGGGCCGAGGCCGCGAACACCGTTGCATTCGCGCCACCGAGTTCCGTGACGGGCGCCGCGCCCTCGGCTGGCGCGGCACGATGGGCCCGGCCCGCCGCATCGCGCACGGCATCCTGCATCTCGCTCGCACTCGCGAACCGGTGTTGGGGTTGCTTCGCCATGGCCCGGACGAGGACCTGGTTGACAGCGGTGGCCCACGGTCCCGTGGGCTGCATCTGGGGAAGGGGCGCCGTCTCGTGGGCAACCGCCAGTTGCGCCATCGTCCCGGCGTACGGCGCCGCCCCGCTGAGCAACTCCCACAGCAGGCAGCCCACGGCATACAGGTCGGACTGCACAGTGGCGGCCTCGCCGCGGAGTCGTTCGGGAGCCAGGTACGCCCACGTTCCGATCACGCCGACGGTGTGGGAGGCCGAGTCGATGACCTGGGAGATGCCGAAGTCGCAGAGGAAGACCCGCAGTCCAGCCGTCTCGCGACGGAGCAGGACGTTGTTCGGCTTCACGTCGCGGTGGATCAGACCGACCGCGTGCGCGTCCGCGAGGCCGGACAGGACCTGGTCGATGAGACCGAGGGCCGCAGCCGGCCCGAGCGGACCTTCGGCCGCCAGCAGCGCGGAGAGGTCGCCGTCCGGGACCAACTGGGTCGCGATGTAGAGCCAGCCGTCGTGCTCGCCTGCGTCGTACACCTGCACGACGTGGGCAGACTCGAGTCGGCCCAGCGCCATCGCCTCGCCACGGAAACGGGTCACCCGGTCATCGGCCCCGATCATCTCGGGAAGCATCAGCTTGAGGGCCACGACACGGTCGAGTTCGACATGGCGTGCGCGGAGGACGACTCCCATGCCGCCCTGTCCCAGCGTGCCTTCGATCCGATATCGACCGAACGTGTCACCAGCTGCCGGAATAGCCCCCATGGCTGGGGAGCCTAGTGTCAGGGAAGGGTGAGCCGCAGGCGTACGACGTCCGCCAGCGAGTGCGCGATGGAGTCAGCCTGCTCGGCAGTGGGTGCCTCGACCATCACGCGCACGAGTGGCTCGGTGCCGGAGGGCCGCAGCAGCACCCGGCCGGTGCCGGCCAGCTCGGCCTCGGCAGCAACGACGGCCGCGACGAGCTCGGCGTCGTCGGTGCGGGCCCGGTCGACGCCAGGCACGTTGACGAGCACCTGCGGAAGGCGGGTCATCACACCGGCCAGCTCGCGCAGCGACGACCCGGTGGCCACCATCCGGTGCAGGACCTGCAGGGCGGTGAGGACGCCGTCGCCGGTGGTCGCGTGCTCGTTCATGATCACGTGGCCGGACTGCTCGCCGCCGAGCGAGTACCCGCCGTTCTTCATGTCCTCGAGCACGTAGCGGTCACCGACGGCCGTCTGCCGTACGACGACACCGGCTGCAGTGAGGGCCTGGACGAAGCCGAGGTTGGACATGACCGTGGCGACCACGGTGTCGTCGACCAGACGGCCGGCGTCGCGCAGGGACAGGGCCAGGATCGCGAGGATCTGGTCGCCGTCCACGATCGAGCCTTCGGCGTCGACGGCCAGGCAGCGGTCGGCATCGCCGTCGAGCGCGAAGCCGACATCGGCGCCGTGCTCGAGGACGGCCTTCTGCAGGACGTCGAGGTGGGTCGAGCCGCAGCCGTCGTTGATGTTGAGGCCATCGGGCTCGGCACAGATCGCGACGACGTCCACGCCGGCGTCGCGCAGTGCCTTCGGGCCTGCGACAGACGCGGCGCCGTGGGCGCAGTCCAGGACGACCTTGAGGCGTCGCTCGCCGGACGCCGGACCGAGGTCGCCCACGGTCGCGACCAGGTGGGCGGCGTACTCGTCGATCGCCGTGAGGTGCGGGGTGACCCGGCCGACGTCGCCGCCGACGGGCCGCTCCCAGGGCTCCCGGAGGCGCGCCTCGATGGCGTCCTCGATCGCGTCGTCGAGCTTGACCCCGCCGCGGGCGAGGAACTTGATGCCGTTGTCGGGCATCGCGTTGTGGGAGGCGGAGAGCATCACGCCGAGGTCCGCGCCCAGCGAGGCGGTCAGGTACGCCACACCGGGGGTGGGCAGCTCACCGAGGAGCAGTACGTCGACCCCGGCCGATGCCAGCCCGGCGACCACGGCCGCCTCGAGGAACTGGCCGGAGATCCGGGTGTCGCGCCCGACGACCGCGAACGGCCGGTGGCCGGCGAAGGCGCCCCGCTCCGCGAGCACGTGGGCGGCGGAGACGGACAGGTCCAGGACCAGCTCGGCGGTCAGGTCGGCGTTCGCGAGGCCGCGGACACCATCGGTGCCGAAGATGCGGGGCACGTGCTCTCCCTCGTGTGGTGGTGAGACTGTCTGCGAAAACGGGCGACGGGGCCACGGACCGCAGCTGCGGTGCGTGGCCCCGTCGTCGTGATTGCCTTGCGGCAGATCAGCGCTTCGAGTACTGCGGAGCCTTACGGGCCTTCTTGAGACCGGCCTTCTTGCGCTCGGTCGCGCGGGCGTCACGGGTCAACAGACCGGCCTTCTTGAGGGCCGGACGGTTGGCGTCGATGTCGATCGCGTTGAGCGAGCGGGCCACGCCGAGGCGCAGGGCGCCGGCCTGACCGGTGATGCCGCCGCCGTGGATACGGGCGATCACGTCGAAGCGGCCCTCGAGGCCGAGCGTCGCGAAGGGCTCGTTGGCGACCTGCTGGTGCAGCTTGTTCGGGAAGTAGTCCTCGAACGCGCGGCCGTTGATGGTCCACGTGCCGGTGCCCGGAACGATCCGGACGCGGGCGACGGCTTCCTTGCGACGGCCAGTGGCCGCGCCGGGGGCGATCGTCGCCGGGACGGCGGGGGTGGCGTCGGACGGCGAGGTCTCGCTGGTGTACGCGAGGCCCTGGTCGTCGGTCTCGAAGGTCTCTTCGACCTCGGTGTTCTGCGATTCAGTCACGATGAAAGTCCTTAGTCCTGGTCAGCTCTGAGAAGTCACTGGGAGATCTGGGTGATCTCGTACGCAACGGCCTGCTGCGCCTGGTGCGGGTGCGTGGGGCCGTTGTAGACCTTGAGCTTCGTGATGATCTGGCGACCGAGGCGGTTCTTGGGCAGCATGCCCCAGACAGCCTGCTCGACGGCCTTGCGGGCGTCCTTGTCGATGACCTGACCGATGGGGGTCGCGGTCAGACCACCCGGGAAGCCGGAGTGGCGGTAGACCATCTTGTCGGTGCGCTTCTTGCCGGACAGCGCGACCTTGTCGGCGTTGATGATCACGACGAAGTCACCGGTGTCGGCGTTCGGCGCGAAGATCGGCTTGTGCTTGCCGCGGAGGAGATTAGCGGCGGTGACGGCCAGCCGGCCCAGGACGACGTCGGTGGCGTCGATCACGAGCCAGGCGCGCTCAACGTCACCGGGCTTGGGAGCGTAGGTACGCATGATGCGTTCACTCTCTTCGGTTAGTTCGTGGACCCGTTCGGCGAATGTCGATCGGGCTTGCCTGCCGCCGGTGCGGATGCACCGTGCAGGCGACGTCTTCTGACGAACTCAGCCCGGCCCACTCATGCTCGCCTCACGGCGATCTGCTCCAGGGAGGCACTGCCTCATGAAGACGTTGGGCGATCCGGGACTGCCCCGGCGCCGTACAGGACGGCAGCGCGGAGCGGCAGGAGACGCGCAGGAAAGACTACGGCGGGGTCTCGGACACGGTCAAAACGCCGCGAACACCTCTGCCAGGAGCAGCCGGTGTGACATCTGTCCCAGGCCACGCCTCGGGACACCGTCTTTCCGCGATGTGACGCGGGCGACTAGGTTGCAGGGGTGACTGACTCTCTCACCGTACGCGACAACCGCACCGGAGCGGAGTACGACATCCCGATCGTCGACGGCACCATCAAGGCCGCCGACATCGGGAAGATCAAGGCCGATGAGGAAAACCCCGGCCTGGCTGTCTACGACCCCGGTTTCGTCAACACTGCCTCCTGCCGCAGTGCCATCACCTACATCGATGGCGAGCGAGGGATCCTCGAGTACCGGGGCTATCCGATCGAACAGCTCGCGGAGAAGTCGAACTTCCTCGAGGTGGCCTACCTGCTCGTCCACGGCGACCTGCCGTCGAAGGAGCAGTACGACGCCTGGGTGCACGAGATCACGTACCACACGTTCGTGCACGAGAACGTCAAGGGCTTCATGCAGGGGTTCCGGTACGACGCGCACCCGATGGGGATGCTGATGGCGTCGATCGGGGCCCTTTCGACGTTCTACCCCGAGTCGCGCCACATCGAGGACCCGGACAACCGGCACATCCAGATCGTGCGCATGATCGCCAAGATGCCGACCCTCGGCGCCTGGTCGTTCCGCCACGCGCAGGGCAAGCCGTACGTCTACCCCGACAACGAGCTGTCCTACGCGGAGAACTTCCTCTCCATGCTCTTCAAGATGAGCGAGACGAAGTACGCCGCCGACCCGCGCATCACCAAGGCGCTCGACGTGCTGTTCATCCTGCACGCCGACCACGAGCAGAACTGTTCGACCAACGCGGTCCGCTCCGTCGGCTCCTCGCAGGTCGACCCGTACTCCGCTGTCGCGGCCGGCATCGGCGCCCTCTACGGCCCGCTGCACGGTGGCGCCAACGAGGCCGTGCTCAAGATGCTGCGCCGGATCGGCACCAAGGAGAACATCCCCGCGTTCATCGAGGGCGTGAAGGCCGGCAACGAGCGGCTGATGGGCTTCGGCCACCGGGTCTACAAGAACTTCGACCCGCGCGCGACGATCATCAAGAAGGCCTGCGACGACGTCTTCGAGGTCACCGGGGTCAACCCGCTCCTCGAGATCGCCAAGGAGCTCGAGAAGATCGCGCTCGAGGACGAGTACTTCGTCAAGCGCAAGCTCTACCCGAACGTGGACTTCTACTCGGGCCTGATCTACGAGGCCCTGGAGTTCCCGCCGGAGATGTTCACCGTGCTCTTCGCCATCGGCCGCGCGCCGGGCTGGCTCGCACAGTGGCTGGAGCTCGTCCAGGACAAGGAGCAGAAGATCGCTCGTCCGAAGCAGATCTACACCGGTCCGCGCACGCTCGACTTCGTGCCGGCCGAGGAGCGCTGGGCCTGAGCCCACCGCTCTCCGGTTCCGACCGGTAAGGCGCCCCGCGTGATCCACGCGGGGCGTCTGCCGTTTTCCGGCCTCAGCCCGGGTACGGCGGCAGGTCGGTGTCGTACAGCCAGGGCTCCAGCAACGCAGCCACGTCGCGGCCGGTGCGGTCGGTCGCGAAGGCGAGGAACTCCTCGGTGGTGACCGAGGCGCCCGCCTGCTGGGCGGCCCAGCCGCGCAGCACGTCGAAGAAGGCGTCGTCACCGACGTCGGCGCGGAGCGCGTGCAGGGTCAGCGCACCGCGCTTGTAGACGCGGTCGTCGAACATCAGAGCGGGGCCGGGGTCGGCGAGCAGGAGGTCCTGGTCGAGGTCGGCCAGCTTGTCGTGGTGGTGGCGCGCCCATTCGTCGCAGGTGCGCGGGCCTCCGGACTCCTCGGACCACAACCACTCGCTGTAGCAGGCGAATCCCTCGTGCAGCCAGATGTCCTGCCAGCGCGCGAGGGTGACGGCGTTGCCGAACCACTGGTGCGCCATCTCGTGGGCGATCAGCCGCACGTGCGACCAGTCGTCGGTGCAGAAGTTGCGTCCAAAGGTGGACAGGCTCTGGCTCTCGAGCGGGATCTCGAGGTCGTCGTCGGTGATGACGGCGGCGTACGCATCGAACGGATACGGGCCGAAGGCGCGCTCGAAGAACTCCATCATCGCGGGCTGCTGGTCGAAGGAGCCGGCGAGATCGGCGTCCTGCGTCCCGATCGTGCGGGTCCTCTCGTCGTGCTGCACCGTGACGTAGCGGCCGATCTGGACGGTGGCGAGGTAGGTCGCCATCGGCTTGTCCATCTCGTGGCGCCAGGTCTCGACGCTGGCCCTGCGGCGGTGGTCGGCCAGCGTGCCGTTCGAGACGACGGTGTAGCCGGTCGGCGCGGACACCGTGATCCGGTAGGTCGCCTTGTCGTCGGGCCGGTCGTTGCACGGGAACCACGTCGGGGCCCCGTGGGGCTGGGCCGCGACGATCACGCCGTCGGTGAGCTCCTCCCAGCCCGCGTCGCCGTGGTGCTCGTCGATGACGGGCAGCGGCGTACCGGAGTACGCGACGGTGATCCGCAGCTCGGTGCCTTCGGCCGCAGGTCCTGCCAGCTGGAGCACCAGCCGCTCGTCGCGCGCGGTCCACTTCTTCAGGCGCGCGCCGTCGACCCGCACCTTGCTCGTCTGCAGGTGCGCGAGGTCCAGGACCAGGCGGCTGGTCTCGGTGGCCACGACCACGTCGAGCACGGCGGTGCCGCGCAACCGGTTGCCCTCGGGGACGTAGGTGATGTCGAGGTCATAGTGCCTGACCGAGTACGACGGGTCGCCGTGGCCGGGCAGATAGGGGTCCGCGGTCGGGAGCTCGGGCACTACTCCGCCCACGGACCGATCGGGTTGCCGATCCAGCGGGTCTTGTCGGGCACGGTCTCGCCTCTCATCACCAGGGACACCGGGCCGACGGTAGCGTGCCGGCCGAGCACCGCGGCGGGCAGCACGACCGAGTTCGGGCCCAGGGTGGCACCGCGCCGCAGCTGCACGGTGTCGGTGACGAGCAGCCGGTCGTGGAACAGGTGGGTCTGCACGACGCTGCCCTGGTTGACGGTCGCGCCGTCACCGAGCTCGACGAGGTCGGGCTCGGGCAGCCAGTACGACTCGCACCACACGCCACGGCCGACCCGCGCACCCATCGCCCGGAACCACAGGTTGATCAGGGGCGAGCCGGTCGCGAGACCGGCGAACCACGGGGTCGCGAGCACCTCGACGAAGGTGTCGGCCAGCTCGTTGCGCCACACGAAGGAGCTCCACAACGGGTGGGCACCGGCGCGGACCCGGCCGACCAGCAGCCACTTCGCCGCGATCGCGACGAGGGCGGCAACGAGGCCGGCCAGCCACAACGCGACGGGTACGACGACCACGCCGGCCACGGCGCCGTACTCGGCCCAGACGGCGACGGTGGCCAGGACGACCGCCACGTGCAGGGCGACGGTCAGGGCGACGGGCACCAGCCGGGCGATCTCCCAGCACGCACGGGCGACCTTGAGGCGGCGCGGAGGCGCGTAGGTGCGCTCGTCGGTGGCGCCCTGTGTGGCACGACGCAGCGGGGCGGGCGGGCTGCCGAGCCACGACTCCCCCGCCTTCATCGTGTGACGGGCGGGAGCGGCCGACAGCACCGCGACGAGGGATCGCTTCGGGACCTTGCGGCCGGGGGCCGCCATCGCCGAGTTGCCGACGAAGGCGCGCTTGCCGACCTTCACGGTGCCGGCGCGCAGCCAGCCGCCGCCGAGCTCGTAGCCGCCGATGAGGGTGTCGTCGGCGAGGAACGCCTGGTCGCTGACGGTGGTGAGCGACGGGATCATCAGCACGGTCGACGCCTCGACGTCCTTGCCGATGCGGGCGCCCAGGAGACGGAGCCACCCCGGCGTGAGCTGCGAGCTGTAGAGCGGGAACAGCCAGGTCCGTGCCTCGTCGAGCACGCGGATCGTGGCCCACACGCTCAACGCGGGCCGGCTCTGCAGGGGGTGCGCGCCCGGGAGCACGCCGCGGCCGAGCAGGCGCACGACGACGAGGATCAGGCCGGCGAGCACGACACAGCCCGCGACGACGCCGGGCAGCAACCAGGGCGCCAGCGCGCGCAGGGCCTCACCGGCATCGGCGGTCCCGTCGAGGTCGGCGAGCAGCAGGACCGGCAGCACGATCGCGGTGACCGCGATCGAGGGCAGCAGCGCCAGACCGGCAGCGGCCGCGGCGTAGGACACCGCCCAGAGGCGGAGGGACCGCCGCGAGGCCGCGGGCCGCTCGGCCCAGGGGCCGCGCGCGGCGGAGCTCGCACGGGTCGCGGGCGCACCGGACCAGAACTCCCCGGACGGGACGTCGCCGAACACGGCCGACCCGGGCGCGACCTCGGCGTCGTCACCGACGACCGCGCCGGGACACAGCATGGAACGGGTGCCGACGCGCGCGCGGGCGCCGATCCGGATCCCGCCGACGTGCAGGGTGTCACCGTCGATCCAGTAGCCGGTCAGGTCGACCTCGGGCTCGATCGAGGCGCCCTTGCCGACGGTCAGGTGGCCGGTGATCGGCGGCAGCGAGTGCACGTCCGCACCGCGTGCGATCTTCGCGCCGAGCAACCGGGCGTACCACGTGATGTACGGCGCTCCGGCCATCCGGGTCGCGCCCAGCTCGTCGGCCAGGCGTTCAGCGGCCCAGATCCGCAGGTGCGCCTTGCCGCCGCGCGGATAGGTCCCGGGCCGGACGCCGGCCAGGACCAACCGGGCAAGCTTGGCCGCCATGAACATCCGGCCGACCGGACTGACGAACACCACGAGCAGCGGGACCAGCACCCACCACGACACGGCGGGCAGCCAGGCGACGTCGAGGACGTCGTGCAGCAGCCGGGAAAGGGTGAGCGTGCCGGCGATCCACCGTGGCGCGGCGAGTGCCCGCAACAGCGGTACGGCCACGACCTGGCCGAGCTGGGTCTTGCGCGGGATCGGCATCACCTTGCGGCTCTGCTCCGCCAGCGCCGACGGCTCGAGCGTGTCGAGGAGCGCGGCGAGGCCCGTCACGGTCGGCACCTCGTAGATGTCCGCGACGGTCAGCTCGGGGTGGTCGGCGCGCAGGATCGTGACGACCTGGGCCGCTGTGAGGCTGCCGCCGCCCAGGTCGAAGAAGTTCGAGTCCGGGCCGTCGGGGGCGGCCCCGATGACCCGCTGCCACACCTCGGCGATCCGTGCGGACGTGCCGTGCAGTCCGACGTCGGCCGGGTCGGCCGTGGCCAGCGGCCACGGCAGTGCGTCGCGGTCCACCTTGCCGGAGATCCGGGTCGGGATGTCGTCGACGACGGCAAGCCGCGGGACGAGGGCCGCCGGCATCGTGGCGCGCAGGTGTGCGGTGGCCGCGCTGCTGTCGTAGGCGCCCGTCGTGGTGATGTAGCCGACGAGGAGCTGGTTCCCTGTCGTCGTACGACGGACGGCGGCAGCCGCGGCACTGACGCCCGGCAGGGCGAGCAGGGCCGAGTCGATCTCGCCCAGTTCGATACGGCGGCCCCCGACCTTGACCTGGTCGTCGGCGCGACCGGCGAACAGGAGGCCGGCCGGGTCGTTGATGACGATGTCGCCGCTGCGGTACGCGCGATCCCAGCCGAGGGTCGGCATGGGCGCGTACTTCTCGGCGTCCTTCGCCGGATCGAGGTAGCGGGCCAGGCCGACGCCGCCGATGATCAGCTCGCCGCGCTCGCCCTCGGCGACCGGGTGCCCATCGGCGTCGACGACGACCAGGTCCCAGCCCGCGAGGGGCAGACCGATCCGGACCGGGCCGTCAGCCGTGACCAGGGCACCGCACGCGACGACCGTCGCCTCGGTGGGCCCATAGGTGTTCCAGACCTCGCGGCCCTCGCGGATCACGCGCGCGGCCAGCTCGGGTGGGAGCGCCTCGCCGCCGAAGATCAGGAGCCGGACGTGTTCGAGCGCGTCGTCGGGCCACAGGCTCACCAGCGTCGGCACCGTCGACACGACGCTGACCTGGTTGGCCACCAGCCACGGGCCGACATCCACGCCGCTGCGCACCAGCGCCCTCGGCGCGGGGACCAGGCAGGCGCCGTACCGCCAGGCCAGCCACATCTCCTCGCAGCTCGCGTCGAACGCGACGCTGAGTCCGGCCATCACCCGGTCCGCAGGTCCGAGCGGCTGGTCATGCAGGAACATCCCGGCCTCGGCGTCGACGAATGCGGCCGCGTTGCGGTGGGAGACGGCGACACCCTTGGGCGTCCCGGTCGAGCCGGACGTGAAGATGACCCAGGCGTCGTCCTCGGGCAGCGGGTCGCGACGGTCGCGGGGCCGGCGCTCGCGGAGCGGCTCGATGACCAGGCCGGCACCGATGATGGCGGCGACGTCGGCCTCGCCGAAGACCAGACGGGCGCGTTCCTCGGGGTCGTCGGCGTCGACCGGCACGTAGGCGGCGCCGGCGAACAGGATGCCCATGATCGCGACGTAGAGGTCGGTCGTGCCGGACGGCAGCCGGACACCGACCTTGTCGCCTGCTCCGATGCCGAGGTCCGCCAGGTCGTCGGCGACGACATCCGCGGCCTCACCGAACTCGGCATAGGTGACGGTGTCGTTGCCACTGTCGAGGGCCATCGCGTCCGGGAAGTCGGCGGCAGTACGGCGGAAGATCTCCACGAGCGTGCTCGCAGCGGGGGCTTCGTCGCCGCGGAGAAGGGGCGACGACACGAGACTCACCTCTCCATCGTGGTGGACGGAGGTGAACGGAGAGTGGCCACACCTTGAGGGGGTCGTTGTGCATCCTTGTGACCTGGGACACAATCCGGGACGTGAGCGCGACGACAACGTCACCATCAGGGTCCTCTTCAGCCGCCCGGGCCTGGCCCCCGGCCCACCCCTCGGAGCCGACGTACGTCGACGACCGACTCAACTACTGGGCGGCGGCGACACCCGACGCGGAGGCGATGACCTACCTCGGCCGGACCTGGACGTGGGCCCAGTGGCACGAACGGGTGCATCGCGCGGCCGGGGGGCTTCGCGAGCTCGGCATCGCCCGCGGTGACGTCGTCTCGTTCCTCGACAAGAACCACCCGGCCTGCGTGGAGATCAGCCTCGCTGCCAGCTCGATCGGCGCCGCCAACGCGATCATCAACTGGCGTTCGGCGGGCGACGAGATCGACTACGCCGTCAACGACTCCGGGGCGAAGGTGCTCTTCGTGGGCAGCGAGCTGATGCCCACGATCCTGGCGATCCGCGACCGGCTCCCGAACGTCCAGAAGATCATCGAGGTGACCCCCGACGGCGCCGAGGGCGACGAGTACGAGCAGTTCCTCGCCGACTCGGTGGTCTGCGACGACGGTCCCGACGTCCTCGAGGACGACGTCTGCCTGATCATGTACTCCTCGGGCACGACCGGTCGGCCCAAGGGCGTGATGCTCACGCACCGCAACATGGTCAAGCACACCGTGAACGCCCACGACGGCTGGGGATTCGAGCCCGGCGACAAGTCGATGGTCGCCATGCCGCTCTTCCATGTCGGCGGGTCGTCGTACGTCCTCTTCGGGATCCACGACGGCATCCCGAGCGTGATGACCCGCGAGCCCGACGCCGCCTCGCTCGCCGGCGCGATCATGGCCGGTGCCAACCGCACCTTCCTCGTCCCGGCGGTGCTCGCCCAGGTGCTGCAGTCCGGGCCCGACGCGGTCAAGCTGTTCAGCGCCCTCAAGACCTACACGTACGGCGCCGCCCCCATGCCGCCGCCACTGCTGCGCGCCGCGATGGAGGCCTGGCCGGACACCGACTTCATCCAGGTCTACGGCCTGACCGAGGTGTCCGGGGTCGCCACCCACCTGATGCCCGAGGACCACCGCAACGCGATCACCGACGGGCACCCGGAGCGGTTGCTGTCAGCCGGGAAGCCAGTACCGGAGTGCGAGGTCCGCATCGTCGACCCCGCCACGCTCGAGGAAGTGGCGACCGGCGAGCACGGCGAGCTCTGGCTCCGCACACCGCAGTTGATGAAGGGCTTCCTGAACAAGCCGGAGGCGACCGCCGAGGTCCTGGTCGAGGACGGCTGGTTCCGCACTGGCGACATGGGCCATGTCGACGAGGACGGCTACGTGTTCGTGTCGGACCGCCTCAAGGACATGATCATCACCGGCGGGGAGAACGTGTACTCCCCCGAGGTCGAGCGCGTGCTGTCCGAGCACCCGAACGTCCTCGAGGTTGCCGTCATCGGCGTCCCCGACGACCAGTGGGGCGAGTCCGTGAAGGCCGTCGTTGCCCTCAAGCCCGGCTCCGACACCTCGGACGTCGAGCTGATCGAATGGACCCGTGAGCGGCTGGCCCGCTTCAAGGCGCCCCGCTCGGTCGACCTCGTCGAGGCACTCCCCCGCAACCCCACGGGCAAGATCCTGAAGCGCGAGCTGCGCAAGCCGTACTGGGAATCGCGCGACCGCCAGGTGTAGGACTCTCAGGGCAAGTCCTCAACCTGGTCTCAGCGCAGTCACAGGGAGGCTCCTCAAAGTAGAGGCATGACTCAGGTCCTGCCCCCGCCGCCAGCACCGCCACTGTTCCCCCACGGATCCCCCGCGCAGCCGTCGCCCCCCTTCCGGCGGCCGAGGCGGTCGGGATTCGCAGTGCTGGTGCTGACCGGAGCCCTGTTGGTCGGGGGCGGGGCCGGAGTCGGTGGTGCGGCGATCTACGACGCCGCGACCGACGGCTCGAGCAGCTCGAGCGGAGGCGCTCCGCTGCAGGTCGCCGACACCGGTGACAAGCAGGCGGCGTCCGGCAGCGTCGAAGGAGTCGCGGCCGCCGTACTGCCTTCCGTGGTGGCGCTCGACGTGAGCGGGGGCGGCAACTCGGGCAGTGGCTCGGGCGTCGTCCTCGACGCCGACGGCCTGATCCTGACCAACGACCACGTCGTCACGCTGGGCGGGGAGATCGACGCCAAGCAGGCCGAGGTGACCGCGTCGTTCAGCGACGGCACCAAGGCGCGGGCGACCATCGTCGGCACGGACCCGTTGACCGACACCGCGCTGGTGAAGGTCGAGGGCGTCGACAACCTGACCCCGATCACGCTCGGCAAGTCCAGCAACCTCGACGTGGGCGAGCAGGTCGTCGCCATCGGTTCACCCTTCGGCCTGGACGCGACCGTCACCAGCGGCATCGTGAGCGCCCTGAACCGTCCGGTCCAGGTGGCGCGCGACGCCAACGGCAACGTGACCGCCTACCCGGCGATCCAGACCGACGCCGCCATCAACCCCGGCAACAGCGGTGGCCCGCTGGTCAACATGGACGGCCAGCTCGTCGGCATCAACGCTTCGATCCGCTCGACGGGATCCGGAGCGGGCGCTGAGTCCGGCTCGATCGGGCTCGGCTTCGCGATCCCGATCGACGAGGTGCTGCCGATCATCGAGCAGCTGCGCGGCGGCGAGGCCCCCACCCACGCCCGCCTCGGGATCCAGGTCTCCAACGCCGCCGGTACCGCCGGCTCGAGCGACACCACCGTCTCCGGCGCGAAGATCGAGGAGACGGAGAACGGCTCGGCCGCCGCCGACGCCGGCCTCGAGGCGGGTGACGTGATCACCGCGATCGACGACCGCCGCATCGAGGACAGCGACGGCCTGATTGCGACCGTGCGCTCCTACCGCCCCGGTGACACCGTGAAGGTCACCTACCTGCGCGGCGGCAAGGAGAGCACGACCGACCTGAAGCTCGGCTCGGACGGCTGAGGTCCCTGGCGGTCCTGAGGGTCAGGAGCCGCCGCCACCGGCCTTGCGGCGGTGCATCTTCGGAGCGCCGCCGACGACTTCGGAGCCGTGGGCCTTCTCCTTGCCCGGGACTTCCTCGGTCAGGGTCTTGCCCTTGTTGTTCTTGCGGTCGAGCGCCTCGCGCATCTTGGCCTTGAGGTCGTCGTTCGCGTTGCTGGCAGCCATGGGGGCATTCCTTCCTCGGTGCGGACGGTGACGGTTCCACCGTAGTCGCACAACGGGGAACCGATCAGGTCAGTTTCTTCTGGAACTCGCCGCCACGGGCTCCGCGGACGAAACCCAGTCGTTCGTTGATCCTGATCATGTGGTCGTTGACCCCTGCATTCCAGGTGACGGTACGACGACCCGCCACGTCGCTGCCTGCCTGGAGGGCGCGATGGTTGGCCACCTTCACGGCCAGTCCCAGTCGGTGGCCGCGGTGGTCCCGATGGACCAGCGTGCCCCACTGGAAGAGGAACGGGTTGTCGCGAAGGGTCTCGGCAAGCTGGGTGTAGGCGACCACCCGACCGGTGTCGTCGAGCGCCACTGTGTGCCACATCGTCCGGCCCTGGGCTGTCTGGAGGGCCTCGGACTCCCGGAACGCCGGAACGTCCACGGCGTCGTTCTCGTGGACTCCTGTGCCGCTCGGCGCCTCGGTGGCCAGGGTCGAGGACAGCTCGAGCCAGCTCACGACGAGGTCCTCGGGAATCGGCCCCGCCCAGGACCGGAGCTCGTAGCCCAGGTGGTGCGGCGCCGCTTCCCGCGCCAACCGTTCCAGCAGTTCGTCGGCGACCGGAAGGTGCAGCTGGCGCTGGATGTCGCCGAGCGTCAGCGTGAAGCCGTGGGCCCGGGCGAACTCCGCGCCCGCGGTGCCGGCACCGTCCTCGGGACTGTCGTGCTGCCAGGAGGGGAAGGCGTCCAGCCGCGTACGCCCCGCAGCCAGTGAACATCCCTCGATGTGCCTGACGAGCTGGCTGCCGAGCCTGCGCCGGCGTACGTCGGGCCGAACGGCGACGTGGACCTCCGCGAGGTCGAGGTTGTCCTTGAGCGGCACCAGCATCCGGCCAGCCGCGACGACCTCACCGTCCAGCGCTCCGCTGAACAGCCGGAACTGACGGCGTCCCGTCGTAGCGCCCAGCATGGGCAGCAGCTCGTCGTGGGTCCAGTACTCGGCGTTGTCGCCGAGATCGTGCCGTTCTGCGGCGACCGCCACGTCCGACCAGGCCGCGAGGCCTGCCTCGTCACCGCGCTGGAGCTCGGTGATCTGCAGCTCGCTCATCGCGTCCGCACCACCCTCGCCTCGTCCCACACGGGATCGTCCGACTCGTAGACCGAACCGTCGGACCCGAACACGCAGAACCGGTCGAAGCCGCGGGCGAACCAGCGGTCGTGGGTGACCGCGACGACGGTCCCGTCGAACGCCGCAAGCCCCTCCTCCAGGGCTTCGGCCGACTGGACGTCGAGGTTGTCGGTCGGCTCGTCGAGCAGCAGCAGGGTCGCGCCCGACAGCTCGAGCAACAGGATCTGGAACCGCGCCTGCTGGCCGCCCGACAGCGACTCGAACTTCTGCTCCGAGCTCGCCGCCAGCTCGTAGCGGTCCAGCACCCGAGCGGCCTGTTCACGCCCCATGCCCTTGCGCCCGTTCGGCGAGCCGTCGCCGCGGTGCAGGATCTCCAGCAGCGTCCGGCCCGAGAGCTCGGGGTGTTCGTGGGTCTGCACGAACCATCCGGGGCGCACCCGCGCACCGAGCCGGGCTCGGCCGGTGTGGTGGACCGGAGCGATGTCCGCGTCACCGACGGGCTGGTGCTCGATGTCGGGGTCGCTGCCGCCCGTGGCGAGCAGCCGCAGGAAGTGGGACTTGCCGGAGCCGTTCGATCCGAGCACGGCCAACCGGTCGCCGTACCAGACCTCGAGGTCGAAGGGCTTCATCAAGCCGGTCAGCTCCACGTCCTCGCAGACGATGGCGCGCTTGCCCGTGCGGGCGCCGGACAGCCGCATCGTGACCTGCTGCTCGCGCGGCTGCTCGGTCGGCGGCCCGGCCTCCTGGAACTTGCGGAGGCGGGTCTGTGCGGCGCGGTACTGCGACGACATGCCGTCGTTGTACTCGGCCTTGATCTTCAGCCGCAGCACCAGTGCCTTGAGCTTCGCCTCCTCCTCGTCCCACCGACGCCGCAGCTCTGCGAAGCGGGCGAAGCGGTCCTTCCTGGCCTCGTGGTACGACGTGAAGTTGCCCGCGTGCGTCCAGGTGCTGTTGCCACCGCCACCCGCCCCGAGCTCCACCGTCACGACGTGCGTGGCCGTGTTGGCGAGCAGCTCGCGGTCGTGACTGATGAAGAGGATCGTCTTGTCCGATGCAGCAATCCGCTGCTCGAGCCAGATCTTGCCGGGCACGTCGAGGAAGTTGTCGGGCTCGTCGAGCAGCAGCACTTCCTCCGGCCCGGCGAGGAGGTACTCCAGCACCAACCGCTTCTGCTCTCCGCCGGACAGGGTGCGCAGCTCGCGGTACTTCGCGCGGTCGTACGGGAGTGCCAGCGCCTTGACCGTGCAGACGTCCCAGATGACCTCGACGTCGTACCCGCCGGCGTCGGCGTACTCCGAAAGCGCCGTGGCGTAGGCGATCTGGGTCTTCTCGTCGTCGGTGTCCATGAGCGCGAGCTCCCACCGGTCGACCTCCGCCTGCGCGCGACGCACCCGCTCGGGGGCGAGGCTGAGCAGCAGGTCGCCGACCGTCGGCTGTTCGGCCAGACCCCGGTCGACCATCTGGCGCATCACGCCGAGCCCGCCCGAGCGCGTCACGACGCCCGCGTGGGGGGAGAGGTCGCCGGTGATGATCCGGAACAGCGTCGTCTTGCCCGCACCGTTCGCCCCGACCAGCGCGACCTTGGCGCCCTCACCCACCCGGAACGCGACGTCGTCGAGAAGGACCCGCCCATCGGGCAGTTCGTACCGGAGACCTGCGACCTCTACGTGACCCACAAGATTTGATTGTCCGTCATGGGGCCAGCAGGTGCGACCGAGTTAGGTCGGTCGGTGGTCGAGGAGCGACCGTTGCCCGTTGGTCGAGGAGGTTGCGCAGCAACCGTCGCCCGTTGGTCGAGGAGGTTGCGCAGCAACCGTCTCGAGACCACTCGGGCCGGTGGTTGAGGTGCGAGGAGCGCCAGCGACGAGCCTCGAAACCCCCGCACGTCCACCAACTCCCCACAAGCCTGCCTGTGGACGTTCGCCTGTCCACAGGCAGGCTCGCGACGCTTCGCGATGTCGGACCTCGGTGATCTAATACATGTATGGATCTCGGAACCCAGCCCTCGCTGACGGGCAGCCACGGTGCCCGTACGACGGCCGAGATCCTCACCGATCTCCGGGCCAAGGTCCGCACCCGCCAGGAGCTGGTGGTCGGTGAATGGATCGACGTCGTGGACTGGGCCACCGACAACGTCGTGACCACCACCGAGGGTGCGGCCACGATCATGGACGGCGTCATCGACACCGGTGTTCCGATCGCCGGC